>DAIRFM010000180.1:0-4701 GCA_036795025.1 Burkholderiales bacterium
GCCGTGCGCCGCGGCGTGCAAATCCCGCAGACCATCGAGCCGCCCAAGGCCGGGGTCGAAGCCGGGTGTGCCGTTCCTCAGAATTGAGCCAGGACTTCCCCGCCCGCCCCGCCCCTCCCCCCTCGACGGCGGCAGGTCGGCGACAGGGTGAAATCTCCGGCGCGTAGTCAATGGCCGCGAACATCTGCGGCATTCTGCTTGCCGCCGGGGCCTCGAAGCGCTTCGGCTCCGACAAGCTGTTGCATCCGCTTGCCGGGGGAACACCGGTCGCGGCGGCCGCGCTCGCCAACCTGCGCTCAGCCCTTCCACACGTCATCGCCGTGGTGCGTCCGGGCGCGACTATGCTGGAGAACCTGTTGAGCGCGGCAGGCGCGACGGTGATCCTGTGCACCAACGCCGACGAGGGCATGGGCGCGAGCCTGGCGACTGCAGTGGGCGCCTCAGGCAATGTCTCCGGCTGGGTCATCGCCCTGGCCGACATGCCCTATATCCTCCCTGCGACCATAGTGAAAATCGCCGCGTCCCTGGCTGCCGGCGCGGCCATCGTCGCACCTGCCTACCGCGGTGAGCGCGGCCACCCTGTAGGCGTGTCGGCGCGCTTTCGCGCGCAACTCGAAGCCTTGCGCGGCGACGAGGGTGCGCGCTCAGTGCTCAAGGAGAACGCCGGCCTGGTCAAGCTGATCGAAGTGGACGACCCCGGCGTTTGCCGCGACATAGACACGCCGGCCGACTTGTAGGCACGCTGCGACTTCCGCGACCCGACGTCCGCGACTGATGGTCAATAATGAAATTCGGCAATCACCAGGTGATTGTCCTTCGCCGGCCAGTTCTGCAGCGTCATCGTTTCGTCGTTGAAGCGCGCAGGCACAGGCCGCAGCGATCCCTCCGGCAGCAGCAGTTTCCCGGTCGATACGCCGGGCACGCCCTGATTGATCCCGGGCGGCACCTTGCCGTCGAGCAGGAAGGTGTCGCGGCCATGGCCGAAGTAGCCGCGCGGCCGGGTGATCATGACCACGCTGCCGGCAGTTGCGTCGCCCTTGGCAAAGTCCGCCGGCCGCAGGTGCACGATGTCGCTGGATCGCGGAAAGGGCGAGCGGTAGATGTGGGTGATCGCATGTCCCGGTACCTGGATGACGAATTCGTAATAAGCGCCCTGCTTCGCCGTGAAGGGCCCCCAGATGCCATCGGCAGCGGTGGTTTTCGCGTGCGCTGCCGCGCCTTCGCGCGCGCCGGTCGTCGCCGAAACTTGGTAGATTTCCACCCTGGCGCCCGCCACCGGCAGATTGGTGGGCACACCGCCCGGCATATCGTTCACCTTGCCGTTCAGCACCACCTGAGCCTCGGGCGCAATGTCCGTGCGCGCAGGCGGGTGGCCGGTGATGAAGCGATACATCTGGGCGAAAGCGAGCGGACCGAAGGCGGTCTCGCGATGGTCGATTTTCGGGATGACCACGTTTTCCGCGCCCTTCAGTGCGGGACCGTCGTAGCCGACATGGGTCGGCCTGCCCGGCTTGCCGAGAAACAAGCCGTCGGGCTGCGCGTACTTGTCGTTACTATCGCTGCGTATGGTCATGAAGCGCACTCCGGCAACCACCTCCTCGGGTCCCGCGTTGAGTTGGGTCAGGAATGCCCCTTTGCCGTTGAACTCGCTGCCGCGCGTCTCCTCCCAGTCGTACAGGCCGTGGTTGACCGCCCCGCTGAGAATGGCGTGCGACACATAGGCCGCGCCACCGCCGTTCTTGAGGTAATTGCGAATGGCATTGCCGCCGCGCGAGTTGCCGATCAGCACGACCTTGTCGCGGCCAGTAAGCCTGCGCACGTCGGCGACTTTGCGCGCGAGCTCGGCCATCTGCTCCGCAGTGGTGGAGCGCAGCGGTTGCGGCTTGGCGTCCTCGCTCGGCGCCAGCGGATTCGTAAAATCGATGGCATGCAGCAACTTGCGGTCGTAACCGTTCGACTCGAAACGCCAGATCGTGGTTTCCCACAGCGCCGCAGTGTCGCCGTTGCCGTGCACGAACACGATAGGCGGCTGTTGCTCCGCCGCCGGCTGGAATGCGGCACAGGCCGCCAACAACAGCAACAAGGGTAGCGAACGGGCGCGGCGCAGCAGGTCGGACATGGCTTTCTCCATAGGTGGCGTTACGATTGACCATGGCAATATACATCAGCTTCGGCCCCGGCTGCACGGCGGGCTTCGCACCGCTTATACTACGAGGAACAATTTCGAACTACTTTTTCCGGAGTGTTTGTCGATGCGCCTGCGCACTATCGTGTCCCTGCTGCCGCTCCTGTTGATGCTGCTTGCGGCGCCCGCGGCCCCGGCTGCGCTGCCGCTCAACCCTAAGGGCGTGCCCACGCTTGCGCCGATGCTGGCGCAGGTGACGCCGGCCGTGGTCAACATCTCGGTGCTCACGCGCTCGCCGATGGAGGACAACCCGCTGTTTCGCGACCCTCTGTTCCGGCGCTTTTTCAACATTCCCGATAGCCCCTCGCAGGCAGAGCAGAGCGCCGGCTCGGGCGTGATCGTCGACCGCGCGCGCGGCTATGTGCTCACCAACAATCACGTCATCAACAATGCGCAGGAAGTGGTGGTGACGCTGAAGGACAGGCGAACGCTCAAGGCGCGGCTGGTCGGCACCGATCCGGGCACCGACATCGCCGTGCTGAAAATCGACGCGCATAACCTGGCCGAGCTCAGATTCGGCGATTCCGACGCCATGAACGTGGGCGATTTCGTGGTCGCCATCGGCAATCCCTTCGGCATCGGTCAGACGGTCACTTCCGGCATCGTCAGCGCGCTCGGCCGCACCGGCCTGGGCATAGAAGGCTACGAGGACTTCATCCAGACCGACGCATCGATCAATCCTGGCAACTCGGGCGGCGCGCTGGTGAACCTCGGGGGCGAGTTGATCGGCATCAACACCGCCATCCTCGGGCCCTCCGGCAGCAGTGCCGGCATCGGTTTTGCCGTGCCCTCGAACATGGTGCGCAAAGTGATGGAGCAGATCATCCGCTTCGGCGAAGTGCGCCGCGGCCGCGTCGGCGTGGTGACGCAGGACATGACGCACGAGCTGGCGCAATCGCTGGCGGCGGGCTCGATAGACGGCGCCGTGGTGGTCAAGGTCGAGCCCGGTTCGCCCGCGGACAAGGCCGGCCTCAAGCCGCGCGATATCGTGACCGGCGTCAGCGGGAAGCCGGTGCGCGGCTCGGCCGATTTGCGCAATCGCATGGGCCTGATTCCGGTCGGCGAAGAAGTGGAACTGCGGGTGCAGCGCGGCGGACGGCCGCTCACCTTGCGCCTGCGCATCGCGGAACTCTTCACCATGACCGAGATCCCCGGCGAGGCAGTGCCGCAGCTCGCCGGCGCGCGCGTGTCCAACATCGAACCGGGCATGCCCGTATACGGCATGGTCGAGGGCGCGATCGTCACCCGCATCGAACCCAATACGCCGGGCGCGAAGACGGGCTTGCGCCCGGGTGACGTGCTCTACGGCGTCAACAGTAGCCGGGTGCGCTCGGTGGCGGAGCTGCTCGCTTCGCTGCGCCAGGCCGAACGGCCGCTGCGTATTTTCCTGCTGCGCGGCGACTCGCGCCTGACCCTGACCATACGCTAGAGCTGCGGCACGCCGCCTCGAGCCGGAGGCGCACGAGCGCTAGCCAGACAAGCGGCTGGGGGTAAAATGCGTCTTTCTCCGCCCCATAGAGCATCGGCATGAACGCGCCCAGCACTGCTCCCACATTGCCCGTCGGCCATGCCGATATCGCCGCCGCCGCCAAACGCGTCGAAGGCCACGCCCGGCGCACGCCGGTCATGACTTCGCGCATGGTGGACGAGCGCACGGGCGCGAAGGTGTTCTTCAAATGCGAGAATTTCCAGCGCATGGGCGCGTTCAAGTTTCGCGGCGCCTTCAACGCGCTGTCGCAGTTGGCGCCCGAGCAGCGGCGCGGCGGCGTGCTCGCCTACTCTTCGGGCAATCACGCCCAGGCCGTGGCCCTGGCGGGCAGGCTCCTCGGCGTGAAGACCGTCATCGTCATGCCGCTGGATGCGCCGCAGGTGAAGCTCGAGGCCACGCGCGGCTACGGCGCCGAGGTCATCACCTACGACCCCAGGACGGCCAGGCGTGAAGAATTGGCGGCGGGCATCGCCGAAGAACGCGGCATGACCGTGATCCCTCCCTATGACCATGCGCACGTCGTCGCCGGGCAGGGCACGGCGGCGAAGGAATTGATCGAGGAGACGGGCCCGCTGGATTATCTGTTGGTGCCCTGCGGCGGCGGCGGGCTGCTCTCGGGGTGCGCCGTCGCGGCAAGCCACTGGTCGCCGGGCTGCAAGGTGATCGGCGTCGAGCCCGAGGCGGGCGACGATGCCACGCGCTCGTTCCGCTCGAAGACCCTGCAGACCTGCCACAACCCGGACACCATCGCCGACGGCGCGCGCACGCCCTCGCTGGGCAAAATCACCTTCCCGCTGGTGCTGCATTACGTGCACGACATGCTGACGGTAAGCGATGCCGAACTGCTGCGCAGCATGTTCTGGATCTGGGAGCGCATGAAAATCGTGATCGAGCCCACCGGCGCCCTCGCGGCGACGGCCCTGCTCGAAGGCAAGCTCGACGGCCGCCACGATTACAAGGGAAAGCGCATCGGCGTCGTCATTTCCGGCGGCAACGCCGACATCAAGGCGCTCTGCCGCTTGATCTA
>DAIRFM010000181.1:0-4670 GCA_036795025.1 Burkholderiales bacterium
ACATCGGCATGGACCATTTCTCCAAGCCGGACGACGACCTGGCGGTGGCGCAGCGGCAGGGGCGGCTGTACCGCAATTTCCAGGGCTACTCGACCTACGGCGATTGCGACCTGATCGGGCTGGGCGTATCGGCGATCGGAAAAATCGGCCCGACCTACAGCCAGAACGTGCGCACCCTGGAAGAATATTACGACCGGCTCGACAACGGGCTGTTGCCGGTGATGCGCGGCATCGAAGTCACCGCCGACGACCTGGTGCGGCGCGCGGTGATCCAGGCCCTGTCCTGCCATTTCGAATTGTCCATGGAAGCGATCGGGATTGCGCACCTGATCGATTTTCGCAGCTACTTCGCCACCGAACTGGCCGAGTTGCGCGAGTACGCCAAGGACGGGCTGGTGGAAATCGACGGCGACTGGATCGTGGTCACGCCCAGGGGGCGGCTGCTGGTGCGCATCCTATGCATGGTGTTCGACAAATATCTGCGTCAGGCAAGCCGGCGCGCGAGTTATTCCAAGGTAATCTAGCCGGTGCAGGCCCAGTTTGCGGCGGCCTTCCTGATCGGGCTTGTCGGCGGCATCCATTGTGTCGGCATGTGTGGCGGTGTCGTCGGTGCGCTGGTGGCGGGTTTCGGCGTCGCGGGCCTGTCCAGGGCAGCCAATGTGGGCGAGCATATCCGGCAAGGGCTGCTATGTATCAGCTGACCAAATCCATGCATGAGCTCTGCGCGCTGGCAAGCTTCGCGCTGTTTTTTGTGCGCGGGGTATGGATGCTGCGCGAGTCGCCGCAACTCTCGCGGCGTTGGGTTAAAATCCTGCCGCACGCAATCGACACTGTGCTGCTTGCGAGCGCCGTCGCGCTGACGCTGATGCTGCACCAGTATCCGCTGACCGATGCCTGGTTGAGCGCCAAGCTCGTTGGGTTGCTGGTATATATCGGCTTGGGTCTGGTGGCATTGCGCTATGGCAAGACCAGGGGCGTGCGCGCCGCGGCGTGGATCGGGGCACTGGCGGTATTCCTTTATATCGTCTCGGTAGCGCTAGCTCACGACCCGTTTGGTTTTTTTCGCGGTGTGACCCGATATGGTTCTTAGTAATATGCGGATTCGGGCAGCGGGAGCAGGCGCGGTGCGGCAAAGGCCGTTGGGTTTTTCGGTAGACGCTGAAGCCTGTATCCTCGAGTCCGAATAGCCGACATCAACTAGGAGAATAGCGTGACCAGAATCCTGATCGCAGTCGATGGATCTTCGCATTCGGCCAAAGTAGCCAAGGCGGTGATCCGGCAAGTTTCCGCCTACAGGCAACCGCCTGAGTTGCACCTGGCCTATGTGCATCTGCCGGTTCCGACCCTGGGTGGTTTGATCAAGCCCGTCGGGCACGAGGCGCTGCAGCGCTACTACCGCGAGGAGGGCGAGGACGCCTTGCGCGGGGCGAAAAAGCTGCTCGATCGCGCCAAACTGGCCTGTACCATGCACATCATGGTGGGGCCGATCGCCGAGACCCTGGCGGGCGAGGCGAAAAAGCTGAAATGCGACCTGATAGTCATGGGCACGCACGGCATGGGCGCGGTGTCGGGCATGCTGCTCGGTTCGGTCGCCACCAAGACCGTTCATCTCGCCCGTTGCCCTGTCGTCCTGATCCGGGAATGAACGCTCCTGCGCCCGGGTAGGCGATCGGCTTCGCCGCGGAGGCGATGTGCTGCGTCGCCATGCAGCATGCGCGCGAGCGCGGCCTGAAACGCATGGAGGGCTTGGTTCTGGCGCTCAACGCCACAAAGACGGCGCAGGGACTGACGAAGGCTGAGGGGAAACGCATGCTCGACTGGCTCAAGCAATTTGGCGGCAAGCCCGACCATCCGTTGCGCGATGCGGACGCGGCGAAGGAGGTGCTCGCCGGTCTGCCTGAAGGCGTATCGGTCGATACCCTGGAGCAGCTCTCGCACTGGGTCGGTTCGGTCAAGGATACCCCCGGCTTCGCCTGCGATGACAGACTGGCGGTGATGCGCCTGCTCGATGAAGCGGCGGCGGTGCATGTGGAGCCGCTGTTCAATCAGTTTTTCTCGAAGATTCACCAGCAGGACCGCACGACGCCCAAGATCTGGGACGCGCTGTGCGAGTACTGGGGCCGGCTGGCCGAAGGCTACGCCCAATGCGTCGCCGATTTCGAGCATGGCGAGAAAGGCGCAAACAGCGTAGAGGACCAGATGCCGCTCGCGCTGGCGCGCGCATTGCGCGCGGCGAGCCTGCGCTTCAAGCTGCGCTATTTGCGCTTTGTCGGCATCGATGCCAAGGCATGGGCTCCGCTGTACCGCATGTACGCGTTCGCCGAGCTGAAACAGTTCGATAATGTTCCCGTCGTCGCCTATGCGCGCGAAGTGCACACCACGGCGCGCGCGGAATTGCAGAAGATCCTGCTGCTCTACCTGGGTGCGCCGCACGAGTTTCCGCCGGGGCAGCTCGAACTCGCCTTCCGCATTTTGGCGCGTTTTGCAATTTCGGCCGAGTGGTCGCGTGTGCCGCAGGCCGAGTGCAATTTCGTCATCGACCTGGGCGCGGGCGGGCCGCCTTTCCACATGCGCGCGAAGGAAACGGCCGGCGCCAACAAGCGCTTCATCGGCGGCGGGCAGGCGCTGGCCAAGCTCAACGAGCTCAGATTGCTGAGCGAGAAAAACATGCTGAGCGAGGAGCTGCGCTTTGGCCCGGAGTTCTCGCCGGCGCAGATCATCACCGTGATCAAACATCTGGACGTCTACCTCGGCCTGGAGCCGCCGCACCGGCACTACGCGAGAGCAAAAGCCGCAATCCATCTGAACGTGGTGCACGGCCTGAAACCGATCTGCCAGCGCGTGACGAAGATCGAACTGGGCTCCGGCATGTCCCTTGGCGAGGACATGGACATCAAAGCCAAGACGGCGAACATAATGAAGCTGGTTGAGGAGGAGATCGAGTCCACGCCCGAAATCTGGGAGCTGGTTGAGGAGGAGATCGAGTCCACGCCTGAAATCTGGGCGCAAAAGGACCGGAGCGAATGGGGGCTGGGCGCCGAGATCCCGCCGGATCTGGGCAAGTGGGCCGAGCCGGGCAAGCTCTGCGGCATTCAGCCCCGCGGCGAGAAGGCCTGGTGGGTGGGTATCATCCGCCGCATGGACGCAGGCAAGGGGCTGCATTGCGGCATCCGGATTTTTTCCAAGCGTCCGGTTTCGGTATGGCTGCGGGTGCTCGGGGCCGGCGAGCACCAGGCCGCCAACTGGGAAACTTCGACCGGCTCGTTTACCTACAATTACCTGCGCGCGATCATGCTGCCCGATGCGCTGAAGTCGCACGACCACCCGGTGATGATCCTCGAGAACAAGACCTACGTTCCCGGCCAGTTGTGCGAGGTGATGATGGGCGAGCACAGCCGCCATCTCAAGCTGGTGGAGTTTCTCGAAGAGGGCGAAGACTACGTGCGTGCCGCGTTCGAGTGGCAGCAGCCCGGCAAGGGCTGAATCAAGGGAATGAGAGTATTTGGCCGGGAAGAATCAAGCGAAGTATAATGATCCATTCCTCACTCGATCAAGAAAGTAGACTGTCCATGAGATCCCTCCCCGTACTGCTTGCTCTGGCTATTTTTTCCAGTCTCGCCTTCGCGCAGCCGCTTCCGGCCGGCCACCCCCCTGTGGACACGAAGAAGGAGGGCAAGGGCGCCCCCGACGCTCAGCTGCCGCAAAAAGCCAAGGTGCTGAGCAGCATCGACGCTGCCCAATACACCTATCTCGAGGTGACGCAGAACAAGAAAACCCTGTGGCTTGCCGCGGCTACCGTGGCCGCGAAAAAAGGCGATATGATCCGGTTCGACGACGGCATGGTCATGACGAATTTCCACAGCAAGACCCTGAACCGCACGTTCCCCAGCGTCACCTTCGTCAATCGCGTGGTCATCACCAACGAAAAAGAATAAAGCGCCGAACGGGTGCCGGGCGGGAAGGGCCGCCGGCGCGCCCGGCTTGAGGCAGGCGGTTTCATGACAGCGGACAACGCGTTCGAGATCTGGCAATCCAGGTTGAGGAAGCACGGCCTGGACGAGGTCCGGCGGCTTGCGACAGAGCGGCCGCTCGAGCCGCGCGCGCGGCGCTTTATCTTCCTTCGCCATGGCGAAACCGAGGGTAACGCCCGGCGGGTTTACCAGCCTCTGGACATCCCTCTCAACCCGACGGGGCACGCCCAGGCCAGGCGTGCGGCCGAGTATCTGCGCGAGCATCCGGTCGAGCGGATCCTCGCCAGCGACATGCGGCGCGCCTGGCAGACGGCGCAGGCGGCGGCAGAAATTGTATGCGCGCCGGTGATTCCGGAACCGCGCCTGCGCGAAAGATGGTTCGGCGACCTGATCGGCACGTCGTCGATGGACCTCGATTGGCGCAACGAGCCGCCGAACGGCGAATCGTTGCGCGACTTCGTCGTGCGCACCCAGGACGGCTTTTGCGATGCTCTGGACACCGAAGCCTCGACCCTGCTGGTTGCCCACGGC
Organism: Burkholderiales bacterium; assembly: GCA_036795025.1. GTDB lineage: Bacteria > Pseudomonadota > Gammaproteobacteria > Burkholderiales > SG8-39 > 2-12-FULL-64-23. The sequence goes on from DAIRFM010000181.1 coordinate 4,503, forward strand.
GGGCCGCTATACGTTCTGGTCTTCAGCCTCGGCGCCGAGTTGCTGGAGCAGCATATCGCCAATGCCACGCCATTGCTGTTCGAGTACGAGTCGGACGCTGGCCGCTGGCGCATCAGCAACATCGCGCCAAAACACATTACCGCGGGGTATCGCACCACGGCGGATTGA
>DAIRFM010000182.1:0-4669 GCA_036795025.1 Burkholderiales bacterium
GCGCATGCCGGCCGCAAGGGAAGCGCCGGATTGGGCTGGCAGGCGCAGCGCACCCTGGACGCGAGCGAAGGCGGCTGGACCACTGTCGCGCCGTCGGCGCTGTCCTTCGGCGAAGGTTATGCCGTGCCGCGCGAACTCGACCAAGCCGGCATCCGTCAGGTGGTCGCGCAGTTTGCCGCCGCCGCCGCGCGCGCGCGCGAAGCCGGTTTGCAATTGGTGGAGATCCATGCGGCGCACGGCTACCTTCTGCATCAGTTTCTGTCGCCGCTCTCCAACCGCCGGACGGATGGCTACGGCGGCAGCTTCGACAACCGTACGCGCCTGGTGCGTGAGGTGGTCGCTGCGGTCCGCACCAAATGGCCAGAGCAGCTTCCACTGCTGATCCGCCTGTCGGCCACCGACTGGGTCGACGGCGGCTGGAACGTGGACGAGACCATCGAGTTATGCCGCACGCTTCGGGGCCTGGGCGTCGATCTGGTGGACGTCTCGTCCGCCGGCCTCGTGCCGACCGCGAAAATCCCTGCCGGTCCCGGCTTCCAAACCGAGTTCGCCGCGCGGGTACGGAGGGAGGCCGGCGTTGCCACCGCTGCTGTCGGTCTCATCACCTCGCCGGCGCAGGCCGATCACATCATCCGCACCGGGCAGGCCGATATGGTGCTCCTCGGCCGCGAAATCCTGCGCAACCCTTACTGGCCGATGGGTGCAGCCCAGGCACTCGGGCATGCAGCGTCCTGGCCGCCACAGTATCTGCGCGCTGCGCCAGCGGGTTCGCTGGCGCGCTAAGTCAGGATCGATCTCCCACGCGGACTTCACGCGCGGCACGCTCGCGCACTTTCGCAACGAGTGCGTCGGGCGCTTTCATTGAGCGCGGACTGGCTTCGGGCAAAGCTGCCAAGAAATCGGGCAAATATGTCTCGGCGGCGACGGTGCTCGGCAAACTTGCACGGCGCTTGGACAAGGCGCGTAAAGGTCGCACCGTCGCGGCATGAACCGATTCAAGGTCCGCTTCACTCCTGAAGCGGAGGCGGATCTGCTGCGCCGATTCGAGATCGAAAACCGAAACATCGTCAGCAGGCTTTAATTCGCGCTCGCCGGAAAGTCCGCGCCAAGTGTCGTCGATTCCCAGGTATCGAAATCGTTGCGCATGAAATCGAGTTTCTTGCGCGCCGAATTGAGCGCACCCTTGCCGAGCAGCAGGCGCAGCGGCGGGGCGTCCGACAGAGCGGCGTCGATAATGGCCTGTGCGGCTCGCGCCGGATCGCCGGGCTGGTTGCCGCTGCGGGTTTGGATTTGCTTGCGGCGCTCGCCGGCGGTCGCGGCGTACGCATCGATGCGCGTCGCCGACTGCTTGATCGACGCACCCGCCCAGTTGGTGCGGAACGCCCCTGGCTCGACGATCAGCACGTCGATACCCAGCGGCCTTACCTCTGTCGCGAGCGATTCGGAGATGCCTTCCACGGCATATTTCGTGCCGTGATAGTAGCCCGTCGCAGCCTGACTCGCCAGGCCGCCAACCGACGAGACGTTGACGATCAATCCGCCGCGTTGCTCGCGCATGATCGGCAGCACCGCCTTGGTCATGTCGATGAGCCCGAACACGTTGGCCTCGAACAGCGCACGCACGGCCTCGTCCTCGCCCTCCTCGATCGCGGCAAGATAGCCGTACCCTGCGTTATTGACGAGCGCATCGATGCGCCCAAACCTCTGCTTCGTCTCGGCGACAACTTTGTCGATCTGCGCGCGCCGGGTGACATCGAGTGGCATGACGAGTGCCTGGTCAGCGTGACCTTCAGTGATATCCGCCACTTTCGACGGATCACGCGCGGTGACGACGGCACGCCAGCCGCGTGCCAGCACGAGTTTTGCCAGTTCGCGACCGAAGCCGCTGGAACAGCCGGTAATCAGCCACACGGGATTGTCTCGATTCATCATTTTGAAAACTCCGGTGCAGGTTGAAAAGATAAATGGCGTGGAAATGCAAGACAGAGTTCGCTTCCACGATGCACATTCCCAACGACCGCGAAATTGCGTGCCCAAATTTTCCCGGGCGGCGCAAGTGATCGACGGTGCAGGCCGATCAGTGCGCGGCCGGTGGCGTTGGCTGCTGCAATGAAACACACGACATGAAGATGGTAGCATTTTCCCCAAAAGTTCGACCTTCCGTCACAGCGGCGCATCGACGCATCATCCCGCGCAGACAAGAGGCGGCAGCATTCAGTGGGTGCATGATTCACCCGGCAATTGACGGGCGTCTTTGGAGGAGTTCGACGGTCTACTTGGGATCGTTTCCAGTCGTTCAGATCAAAGAAATAAGCTCGCACGCGCGCCCGGCGACGCGCTCGCGTGCGTGCCGGAGCGGCGCTGAACAAGAGCGCTACTGCCCGGAAAGCCGCGTCAACGCAATGGCATGAGAAAAGCAGCCACTCGAAATTTCATCAATTAAGCCTGCCCATAGGTACTTACCCTAATATGCGTCATGGTACTTACCCTAGTAAATTCCAACTAAGTGCAAGAACAATATGACGGCAGTTGAACGCAACATTCTCTGGGCATCGTGAAGGCCGCTCATCCGGGAAATCCTGCCTGGATGACGCAAGCCAATCACCGTGAACTGCGTTTTGCGCGTCGAGTGAATGTGTGGGCCCAGCTAATACGACGCGGACGTACGAGCAGACGACTTCCGGTGTTCGGGACCAGAACACCGCCAGGGAATAATTACACCGACCGAATTGCCAGGAATTAACAGCAACGTAGGGCAGCCAGGAGGAGGACTTATGTACTATCAAAGTTACGATCCGATGGGGAACGTGTTCCTTTCCACTCTCATGGCAGCGGTTCCCATTGTCGTCCTGTTGTACTTCATTGCCCTGCATCCGCATCGCGACGCTCAGGGAGTGAAGTATCTGGGCATCTCCGCTCCGTACGCGGCATTGTACGGTGTGCTCGCCGCCTTCCTCGTCTCCTGCGTCGCCTTCAGGATGCCGCTTGCTGCAGCCGCGTCGGCTTTCGCACTGGGCTCACTCTCGGGATTCCTGGGGATCATTTGGATCATTCTCGGCGCCATGTTCCTCTACACGATGACGGTGGTCACCGGCAAGTTCGAGATTGTGAAGGAATCCATTGTTCATATCACCTTCGACCGGCGACTTCAGTGTGTGCTGATCGCTTTTTCTTTCGGCGCGATCATCGAGGGGACCTCGGGCTTCGGCACGCCGGTGGCCATCGCCGGCGCCGTGATGGTCGGCCTGGGATTCAAACCGTTCCAGTCCGCCGTGCTCAATCTCCTCGCCAACACCGCCCCGGTCGCCTGGGGTGCGATCGGCACACCCATCGTCGTGCTGGCCTCCGTGAGCGGCCTGGACCAGCTCACGCTCTCCACCATGGCAGGTCATCAGTTACCCTGGGTATCAATAATGGTTCCATTCTGGCTGGTTGCTATATTCGTGAAGATGGAGGGTGGCACCTGGAAGGAGGCCTTCGAGGTGTGGCCAGCTACGCTGTGCGCGGGCGGGTCGTTCGCGCTGATGCAGTATTTCGCCTCGGGAACCAATGAATTCCACCTGATGACCGACGTGGTATCGGGCGTTTTTTCCGTCATCTGTACCGCTTTGTTCCTGCGTTTCGCCTGGCATCCCAAGACGCGCTTTCTTCTGAGATCGGAGCGCGAGGCACTGACGAAGGCCGGAAAGTCCGCGGCGACTGCCACGACCGACAGCAGCACCTGGAAGTACTCGTACAGTGTCGGGGAAACAATCTACGCCTGGCTGCCGTGGGTTATCCTGATCATCTTCTGCGCGGTATGGGGCATGCCGGAATGGAAGAATTATCTGAACGGGCTCTTCTCCGGCGTCACATTCAAGACCACGCTCCTGGGCTCGCCGTTTAGCGGTACGCTGTCCTTGCCGGTATGGGATATGCCGGCACTGCACAACCTGGTACAGCGCACCCCACCGGTCGTCCTTGCCGGCGCCAAGCCCGAGGCGGCGCGCTTCGTCATCAACTGGCTGTCGGCCGCGGGGACCGGCGTGTTCGCCGCTGCGGTACTGTCCGGTTTGGTTCTCAACTTGAGCGCGACGCAGTGGAAAGACGCCGTTGTTCGCACCGGACGCCGCATGACGACGCCCGTTGTGGTCATCACCCTGGTGCTGGGCCTCGGGTTCCTCACCCGCTACGCCGGCACGGACGCGGTCCTGGGTCTGGCTTTTACCGGCGCGGGCCCGTTGTATCCGTTCTTTGCCGCGTATCTGGGTTGGCTGGGCGTCTTCCTCACCGGGTCGGACACGGCGTCCAACGCCTTGTTCGGCAGCCTGCAGCGAATCACGGCGCAACAACTGCATCTGAACGAGATTCTGATCGTGGCGACCAACTCGACGGGCGGAGTCATGGGCAAGATGATCGACGCGCAGTCCATCATGGTGGCCTGCGCCGCATGTTACGACGACCCGCACGAGCGCGCCCACGCGCTCGGACCGATATTCCGCACGGTGTTCTGGTACTCGATCGCCGGCGCCGCGGTGATCGGGATAATCGCGATGCTGCAAGCCTATGTCTTCCCGGGCTCGATCCCCATACCACCGCTACCCAAGTGAGAATGCAAAGGGGTGAATGCAAAGGGGTCGAATTTTCTCTAGGGTACCCGTACACGGTCGGGCGCTTGCGGGGCGCGCCG
>DAIRFM010000183.1:0-4656 GCA_036795025.1 Burkholderiales bacterium
TCGCCTCATAGGCCTCCACGGGCTTGCCGAAAATCAGGTTGCGCGACGCGAAACCAACCGCAGCGAGGGCCAACAACACTATCAACGCCGATTTGAGCCGCCGGCGGCCAGGCGAAGATTGATTGTCGGTCGGATTCATCTGTCACAACCTCCGGTCTCGGCGACATGCGGACATCGGCACTGTCGAGTGCGCAAGCGCTTTTGAGCAACAGCAGCCGAAACGCCGAACAAGACTGCCAGATAGTGCAAATACTAGGCGCCGCAGGGATTGCGATGTTGATATAACTCAAAGCGGTTCTGCGCACTTGACCGGTTTTGGTGCCTCCGGTGCGGGCGGGCAACGCCCAGGAATCGAAGTGAGCCCCGGGTGCGCCCGAATCAGCGCCGCTCACCCCTGTTCACTCAGATACGCAGCCATCCGCGCCGGGACGCGTGGTGCACCAGAATGCCGAACAGAACGGCCAGGCCGACGTTCCAGATCGCAAACGCCGCCGTCGCGAGCACCACGAAGCGGTCGGCCTTTTCGGCGCCGCTGTCCCGGCTTCCGAGGGCGAGCTGCAAGCCGGCCATGAACAGGATGACGCCGAGGACGCTCTGCGGAAACATCCTGAAAACGGTGCCGATCGATGATGACAGAAACAGCCCCGCGCACAGCAGGATGCTCCCCAGAATGATCGACGAGCCACCCGTGCGCGCCCCGAACTGCACGTGGCCCGCCATGCCGCCCGCCCCGTGGCACATCGGAATCCCCCCGATCAGGCTCGATCCGAGGTTCATCAATCCGGTGGAAAAGGCAACCGAACGCTCCGTCACGGGCCGGTCGGGAAACAGCCGGTTGTTCTCTTCGGTGATCGCGAGATACGCGTTGCCGAACGTCAACGGAAGCTGCGGCAGCGCCAGCAGGATGAATCCGGTCCAGAGATCACTCATGGACAAGGTCCCCCAGGCAAGGGTCGGAATCCGGAATTCAGGTTTAAGAGCGCCCAGCTCACGCATCAGGTCGGGCTCATTTATCAGCGCCATCGCCACCCCGATCGCCAGCAGCACCAGCATCGCCGGCACGCGCGGGCGGCCGAGCAACACCAGCGTCAGCGCGAGCAGCAGGCCCGCAACCCAGGAACCGGTCGACATCATGCGGATTCCCTCGAGCATGAACGAAAAGCCCAAGCCCATGACGACGCCCAGCAGCGCCGAGCGCGGAACCCAGCTTGCCGCCCGCCTGCCCAGCCCGGTCACGGCCAACACGATCCACAAAAGACCCGTCGTCAGCGCCGCGCCGACGACAACCGCCGAACCCAAACCCGCCGCGAGCGTGGTCTGGCTGACCGCCGCCGCGCCGATGGCCTTCATCGGTTGCACCGGAAAGGGCGTTCGGTATATCGATCCGGCCGCGATCAGGGCCACGCCGAAGGCCACGAGCAGGCCATTGGCATCCATCTTCAGAATCGATACGTAGGCAGCCACGAAAGGAATCAGCGTTCCCAAGTCGCCAAAGGCTCCGGACCATTCGGGCAGATCGTACCGGTTCGGGGCGCGCGCGGATGTATCGTTCATAGGATCGGATCATACGAGATTCCCGCGTGCGCGGGAAATTTGCCATTCACCTGCCGCTGGTCGCGCCGATCCTTGTCGCCGCTCGCATTGCCTCGTGTTATCGTGTCCCGCGTTTATACTTGCTTCATCCCGGCTGGCTCGAACTCGCGCCAGCCGCCCACTAGAAGAAGGAGAAATACCATGAACCGCCGCTTCCTGTTTGCCCGCCTGTCCCTGGCGCTGCTCGCCGCCGCGCCGCTCGCCGCCGCCGCGCAGGCGTATCCGTCCAAACCGGTGCGCCTCATCGTGCCCGTCACCACGGGCGGCCCGAGCGATATCGTCGCGCGCATTCTCGGGGAGCGCCTTTCGACCGCGCTCGGCCAGCCGGTGATCATCGAAAACAAACCCGGCGCATCGCAGACCGTCGGCGCGGATTATGTGGCGAAGGCAAGACCAGACGGCTACATTCTGCTCCAGGCCGCGGCCAATATGGCGATCAACCCGATCCTGATGCCCAACCTGCCCTACGACACGGCGAAGGACTTCGCGCCGGTCTCGCTCACCCACCTCACGCCGTACGTGTTCGCGGTCAGCGCGCAATCCAAAATCCAGTCGCTGGCAGAGCTGGTGAAATACATTCGCGACAATCCGGGCACCGTGACCTACGGCACCACCGGCCAGGGCAGTCCGCAGGAGCTCGCCACCTTGCTGTTCGCGCAAACGCTATCCCTGCCCGCGATGACGGAAATCCAGTACAAGGGCAGCTCGGCGGCGCATCCGGACCTGATCTCGAACCGCATCGACTTCATGATCGATCCGCTGGCGGCGTCGTCGCCGCATATCAAGTCAGGCTCGCTGCGCGCGCTCGCGGTCACCACGCCGCAGCGCAACGCCAACTTCCCCAACGTGCCGACGGCGATCGAAGCGGGCGTGACGGGCTACGATTTCGCGAGCTGGGGCGGCGTGTTCGCGCCGGCCGGGACGCCGCGCGACATCGTGACGAAGCTCAATGACGAAGTCGCAAAAGCACTTGCCAGCCCCGATGTGCGCAAGCGTTTCGACGATCTCGGCCTGGTGCCGAAATCGTCGAAGCCGCAGGAATTCGGCGACTTTCTCATCGCCGAGATGACCCGCTGGAAGGCGGTACTCGCGGCGAAGAAGCCCTGATCCCGTGCCCGCGTTCCATTCGTATAGATCGTCTGGCTCCCGACCGCAATCGGCTGGAGGCGCCCGTCCCTATTGGGTTTTCAGGCTTTACCCGCGGCGAGGATCGCCCGGCGCAGCTCGTCGTAATCGCGCGTGACCGGGAACTGCGGAAACTCGGCCGCCACGTTGGCGGGCGGGCAAAACAGGATCCCGGCATGCGCCTCGGCGAGCATGGTCGTGTCGTTGTAGGAATCGCCGACGGCGACGGTGCGGAAGTTGAGCTCCCTGAATGCCTTCACCGAAGCGCGCTTGTGATCCTTCATGCGCAGCCGGTAGTCGCGCACGCGACCGCCCGGCTCGACCACGAGCTCGTGGCAGAACAGCGTCGGGTAGCCGAGCTGGCGCATCAGCGGCGCCGCGAACTGGTAATAGGTGTCCGACAGAATCACCACCTGGCATTCTGCGCGCAGCCAGTCGAGAAATTCGCGCGCGCCCTCGAGCGGGCGCATGCCGGCGATGACTTTCCGGATGTCGGGCAGCCCGAGCCCGCGCGCACCGAGGATGTCGATGCGGCCGCGCATCAGCTTGTCGTAATCCGGCTCGTCGCGCGTGGTCTTCGCCAGCTCCGGAATGCCGGTGCGCTGCGAAAATTCGATCCAGATTTCGGGTATCAGGACGCCTTCCAAATCAAGACAGACGATCTGCAACGGGGATCTCCAGGAAGTGCGCTTGGTAAGGTAGATAAGATGTACAGGACCGGGGCAACGCTCCCGCGGCAGCGATTGTAATGCACGCGCGGCTTTTGCCCAAATTTCGATCTGCCGCAGGCGGCCTGGGCAACGCGCGCACACGGCTCGCGCCGGGCCCGCTTCAGCTCGTCAAGCGCAGGTCGTTCATTCGTCCTTCAGGCTCTCGTATTGCTCGTCCTGATCGAGCGCCTTTTGTTGCGCCGCGTCGCGCTCGAGCTGCTCGACTTTCCGGCGATAACGCTCGCGCCGCGGTGCCGCCGCGTCAGCCCGCACCGGGATGCTCATCTCCCCGAACAGCGCCTGCTTGAGGAAGCGGAAGGCAAAGCGCAACAGCGCCTCGTCGTTGTCTAGCAGCGCCTGCTTCTCAGCCGGATCGAGCTCGAACAGTTCGGTGAAGCCGGGACTGGAAACGAACTCGCGAAAGCCGTCGATGTCGTAACTCGCCAGGAAGAACAGTTCCATGCTGCGCTCCGAAGGCTTGCCTACGGTGGGACCGCTGGAGCGCTTCTTCAGCACGATCTGCCGCCATTCGCGGTTGAGCGCATCGTATTCTTCCAGCCCCTGCTCCTTGCGGTAGTCGCGCACCGTCTGCGTCTTCGGCTCCAGGTGACCCAGGCAGTGGTCCTCTTTCACCACGAAATAGGAATCTTCGTCGGCAGGCGAGTCCTTCTTGCGCATGGACAAGAGGCCGAGCGCATAGTAACGGCAGGCCGAGGGGCGGTCTGTGTATACGCCGCAACCCCCGGGCGTGAGGAACACGCAGGCCGGCGATTCTTCCTTGGTCGCAAGCTTCAGCCCCGGCATGCCGTGGCCGTCCATCTGGAAATCGCGCGTAAAGTTGTCGAGAAAGTCGCGCGCCGAAAGTCCGAGGCGCTTCTTCAGCCGCAGCACGTCGTAGGGCGCGAGCATGATGTCGATGTTCTCGCAGCACTTGTTGAAACAGGCAATGCCCTTGTGGCAGCGGAACTGGAAGCTGTCGTCCGGGCCGAGCTGCACCGGCTGGATCGGCGTGACCGGACTGGGATCGCTGAATTCGTTGCTCATGGTCTTATCCTGATGTGCGGCCAAGAAACAAAAAGGGTCCGGGTGGCTTATACCCAGACCCTCTACCAGACTAGGGGCTGATGCGCGCAGAGGCTACTTGATTATCTGCACGTACGGCACCTTTTTCAACGTCCACTTCTTCGTTTCCTTGTCATAGTGGGAGTTGCTGAAGCATTTCCAGTTC
>DAIRFM010000184.1:0-4620 GCA_036795025.1 Burkholderiales bacterium
GATATTTGAATTGATCAAGCAGCTTATTCATCAGGCCATTCCTACTTTTTTGCGCCGCCTGCGCCCGCCTTCGCCACGCCGGCCGTCGGCGCCGCCCCTACCTTCGGCGCGCCGCCCGCCGCGGCTTTGCCCGGCCCCGCCTTGCCCGCTCCGCCCTTTGCCGCGTCGGACTCCGTCTGCAGCCGCCTGATACTGACGTTCATGTTGAATTCGGACAGGCGCTTGTTGTTGACATTGACCGCCTTGATCTCGACCAGATCCGGATTCCCGAGATAGGGCGAAGCCTCCAGGTTGCGCATCAAGGTCGATACCCGCGCATTTGATTGGGCGTAGCCGGTCAGATTGACTTTGGGGCCGGTCTGTTTGATCGATCTCAGGTATACGCCATCCGGGGTTTGCCGCACCAGCTGTTCGAGCAGGTACACGGTCTGCGCACGATCCGCCTGCAGGGTTTCGATCACCTGCTTGCGCGACAACAGCGCCTGAATTCCCTCCTTCAGTTTCTTGATTTCCTCGATTTCCTTGTCGAGCTTGGTGTTCTCGTCCTTGAGGAACCTGTTGCGTTCTGTCTGGGTCGAGATGCGCGTGGCGTAATAGCCGTGCACCAGGAGGACGATAGACGCGGCCAGGCCGGCGACCATCCCCATCAGGATGTAGAACTGCAGATTGTGGGCCTTGCGGCGCGCTTCGCGCCAAGGCAGCAGATTGATGCGGATCACGGATCGAACCTCCGCATCGCCAGGCCGCAAGCGACCATCATCGAGGGCGCATCGACGAGCAGCTTCTTCGGCTGGATGCGCGGTGAAACCTGCATGCTCGCAAACGGGTTGGCCACCCGGGTATTGACCTGCGAGCGGGAGCCGACGATGTCCTCCAGCCCCGGAATCACGGCCGAGCCGCCGGTGAGCAGAATGTGCTCGATGCTGTTGTACTGGGTGGAGGTGAAGAAAAACTGCATGGCGCGCTGCACTTCGAGCGCCAGATTTTCCAGGAATGGGTGCAGAATTTCGGCTTCGTATGAATCGGGCAAGCCACCGGTACGCTTGGCGTTCTCGGCCTCCTCCTGGCTCATGCCGTACTGGCGCATGATGTCCTGGGTGAGCTGGCTGCCGCCAAAAGCCTGCTCGCGGGTGTACACGGTCTGGTCGTTTCGGAGCACGGTGACGTTCATGACGTTGGCTCCGATATCGACCAGCGCGATGTTCTGTTCCTTGCCGTCATCGGGGAACTGCTTCTTGATCAGATCGAAGGCGCTCTGGACCGCATAGGATTCCACGTCCATGACCAGGGCCTTCAGGCCGGCGGCCTCGGCCACGGCCACGCGGTCCTCCACTTTTTCCTTGCGCGAGGCGGCGATCAGCACCTCCACCTCCTCCGCATTTGACGGCGCGGGGCCGACCACCTGGTAGTCGAGGTTGACCTCTTCCAGGGCGAAGGGAATGTACTGGTTGGCTTCGGTCTCGACCTGGATGCCCAACTCTTCGTCGCGCAGACCGGCCGGCACCACGATCTTCTTGGTGATCACCGCCGCCGTGGGCAGCGCCATGGCCACGTTCTTGGTGCGCGTGGCCAGTTTTTTCCAGCCGCGCTTGATCGTTTCCACCACGGCCTCGAGGTTGGTAATATTGCCGTCGACCACCGCGTCCTTGGGCAGCGGTTCAATGATGTACCGCTCCACACGCAGCGCCCCTTTGCCGGCATCGACGACCTCAACCATCTTCACCGAGGAAGAGCTGATGTCCATCCCGAAAAGCGGCGGCGCTTTTGGCTTGAAGATATCAAGGTCCAAGGCGAATTTCCCTTTCAACTATGCCCGGTTAGGCGCGATACATATAATTCACCTTAAATGCTAGCAACAAGTCTAGACGATGTAAAGCAAATAATACATGGAGGGTTTGGCCTACTCCAACGGGCGCTGCTGCGCCCGGCGGACGGGGATACTCTATAATGCTGGCATTTTTAGAAGCCTCGTGAGCGCGGTTTAGTCCGCGCCCCTTGACCAAGGGGTCGCTTCGCCCCCTTTGAAACTCCAATTTGAGCCCGCGCTTGACGCGGCGCAGGTGACTCTTGGCCGTTAAATCTTTCACGTGGTTGCGCCTGGCTGCCTTCCCGGTGCTGCTCCTTGCCGGGCTAGGCGCCATCGCCGGCGCCCTTTTGGGGCTGATGGTCCTGCTCGCCTATCCCAACCTGCCCTCGCTCGATGCGCTTACCGATTACCGGCCGAAGGTGCCCCTGCGGGTGTACAGCGCAGAAGGCATCCTGATCGGCGAGTTCGGTGAGGAGCGCCGCGCCATTGTCGCCATCGGCGAAGTCCCGGAGATCATGAAACAGGCCATCCTGGCCGCCGAAGACGAGCGCTTTTACCAACACACCGGGGTGGACTACCAAGGCGTCATCAGGGCAGCCTACTCCAACCTGACCTCGGGCGGCAAGCGTCAGGGAGCTTCCACCATCACCATGCAGGTGGCCAGGAATTTCTTCCTCACCAGCGAGAAAACCCTTACCCGCAAACTATACGAGGCGCTGCTTGCCTTCAAGATCGAGGCGAGCCTGTCCAAGGACGAAATCCTGCAGATCTACATCAATCAGATCTACCTCGGACAGCGCGCCTACGGCTTCGCCGCAGCGGCGCAGATTTACTACGGCAAGGCGCTAAAAGATATCAATGTGGCCGAGGCCGCGATGCTGGCCGGGCTGCCCAAAGCCCCTTCCAGCTTCAACCCGGTAGTCAATCCGAAGCGCGCCAAGCAACGACAGCTTTACGTGCTGCGGCGCATGCACGAACTGGGCCATCTCACCGACGCCCAGTTCGCCGAAGCGCAGAAAGCGCCGATTGTGGTCAAACACGAAGCCAACGAATACGCGCTACGCGCCGAATACGTGGCGGAAATGGTGCGGCAGATGCTGTACGAGCGTTTCGCCGACGACGTGTATACCAAGGGTTATCGCGTATACACCACTATCACCAAGGCCGACCAGGAGGCGGCCTACGCGGCGCTGCGCCGCGGCGTGCTGGATTATGACAAGCGCCACGGCTACCGCGGCCCCGAGGGCTATATCGAACTCCCCCCGGAGAACCAGCCGGATGAGGCCATAGAAGAGGCGCTGTCGGAGGAGTCCGACAGCGACGACCTCCTCGCCGCGGTGGTGCTGGAGGCCAGCCCCAAGCAGGTGCGCGCCTACAGCCGCGGCGGGGAGGTAGTGACCATAGCCGGCGAGGGCCTCAAATTCGCGCAGAAAATGCTCGACGACAAGGCCGCGCCGAACAAGAGGATACGGCGCGGAGCCCTGATCCGCATCCAGAAGGACGAAAAACACAACTGGCAGATCGTGCAGCTGCCCGAAGCCGAGGCGGCGCTCGTCGCCGTCAGCCCCATCGACGGCAGCGTGCGCGCGCTGGTGGGCGGGTTCGACTTCAATCGCAACAATTTCAACCACGTCACCCAGGCCTGGCGCCAGCCCGGCTCGAGCTTCAAACCTTTTATCTATTCGGCGGCGCTGGAGAAGGGCTTCACCCCCGCCACCATCGTCAACGATGCGCCGATAGTGGTCGACGCCGCCCAGACCGGCGGACAGACCTGGGCGCCGCACAACTACGACAGCAAGTACGAAGGCCCCATGCGCCTGCGCATGGGCCTGGCAAAGTCGAAGAACATGGTGTCGATCCGCGTACTGCAGGCCATCGGCCCGCAATACGCACAGGACTACATCACCCGCTTCGGCTTCGACGCCGACAAGCACCCGCCTTACCTCACCATGGCCCTCGGTGCGGGCTCGGTCACGCCGTGGCAGATGGCGCGCGGCTTTTCGGTATTTGCCAATGGCGGCTATCGCATCGAACCCTACGTGGTGCAGCGCATCGTCGACGACCGCGGCAATATCCTCGCCCAGGCACAGCCGCCGCGCGCCGGCGACGAAAGCCTGCGCGTAATCGACGCGCGCAACGCCTTCGTCATGGACAGCATGCTGCACGATGTGGTGCGTTATGGCACGGGCGCGCGCGCGATGTCGCTCGGGCGCAAGGACCTGGCGGGCAAGACCGGCACCACCAACGACCTCGTCGATGCCTGGTTCGCCGGTTATCAGCCGACCCTGACCGCAATTGCCTGGATCGGCTTCGACCAGCCGCACAAACTCGGCAACAGCGAAACCGGCGCAGCAGCCGCGCTACCCATCTGGATGAGTTACATGGGCAAGGCGCTCAAGGGGGTGGACGCGATGTTCCAGCAGGTCCCCGAGGGGGTCGTCAGCGCCAGCGTCAATCCCGACACCGGCCAGGTGGCCAGCGATGGCAGGATAACCGAGTACTTCTATCGCGAGAACATTCCAGCAGCGCAAAAACGCGATGCGTCCGGAGACGGCACCCGCAGTCCCGAGGAAGTCAAGAACCAGTTGTTCTAGTTTGTGACGAGGCGCGCGTATTCGGCCGGCCGTAGGAATTCGCTCTCGCCCATCGGACTCGCGCCAGGTACTCTCGTGCTAAAATTCTCGCATGCGTGCGATCGCTACCGCCATCCTGCTTTGTGTGCTGCTTGAGGCCTGCGGCTCCAAGGGCGCACTCATCATGCCGCCAAAACCGGGCACCGAGCAGCAGCAGTCCAATAGTAACAAACAAAACTA
>DAIRFM010000185.1:0-2636 GCA_036795025.1 Burkholderiales bacterium
GTGAATCCCGCCGAGGCCTTGCGCTATGAGTGACATCGTTCTCGGCTGCGCCAGGCTCGCCAAGATCTACCAGCAGGGCGCAGTCGAGGTGCCGGTTTTGCTCGGCGTGGACCTGCAAGTGCGCGCCGGAGAACTGGTGGCCATCGTCGGCGCTTCGGGCTCGGGCAAGAGCACCTTGCTCCACCTGCTGGGCGGCCTGGACAGCGCGACTTCGGGTGAGGTGACGATCCTCGGCCGGCCGATGCAAAGCCTGACCGAGGCGGCGCGCGGCCGGCTGCGCAACGAATCGCTCGGTTTCGTCTACCAGTTTCATCACTTGCTGATGGAATTCACCGCCCTGGAGAACGTGGCCATGCCGCTCCTGATACGGCGCATGCCGGCAGCAGGGGCGCGCAGCCGCGCTGCGGCCATCCTCGAGGAAGTGGGGCTCGGCAGCCGCCTGGAACACACTCCGGCCGAGCTCTCCGGCGGCGAGCGCCAGCGCGCGGCGCTGGCGCGGGCGCTGGTGACCCAGCCTGCGTGCGTGCTCGCCGACGAGCCTACCGGCAACCTCGATCGCCATACCGCGGCCCAGGTGTTCGAGATGATGCTGGAACTGAATCGAAGCCGCGGTACCAGCTTCATCATCGTCACCCACGACCCGGGCATCGCTGCGCGCACCCAGCGCGTATTGCGGCTGCAGGACGGAGTGCTGAATCCGGACTGAGCCGGTGTATGGTCGTCAGGCGCGCCTGAATAGGGTGAGGAAGCCGCCCGCCAGCCAGACCTGCAGGCTCATGCCGCTCCCTGCTCCCTGCTCATGCCGCTACCCCCAGAGTTCGCTCCAGCGATTTGCGCCCTGCGGGTGTTGTCATCACCACCAGGGTGTTGCCGGGATGAATGCCGAAGTCCTCCGCCGGGTTGAACTCCCACTGGTGCTCGGCGCGCACCGCCAGCAGGATGAAGTCGCGCCGGTTCAGTTTTAGCCCTCCGATCGTGCCTGCGCCAAAGCCCTCGGGGATCTGCACTTCCTCCACTCGCAGCGCTTTGTCCGCGCGCAGCATCTCGTCGAGGAAGCTCACCACCACCGGCCGGATCATCGAGGAGACGATGCGCATGCCGCCGGTGAAATCGGGAGACACGATCGCGTCGGCGCCGACCTTGCGCATCTTGTCGATGTAGTTGATCTCGTGGCAGCGCGCCACCACGCGCGCCTGCGGGTTGAGCAGCTTCGCCGACAGCGAGACCACCAGGTTCTTGCTGTCGTCCCCGGTAACCGCGAACACCCCCGCGGCGTGCTCGATGCCGGCCTCGACCAGCGCGCTGTCCTCGCTGCTGTCGGCGTGGATGCACAGGGCATTGGGATAGCTCTCCAGATAGCGCTCGATCGCCTCCTTGCCGCTCTCGATGACGACGTAGGAGCGTCCGGTGACCTCGAGCTCGTGCGCGACGTTGGTGCCGACGCGGCCGATGCCGCAGATGATGTAATGCCGCCGCAGTGCCGCGATGCTTTTTTGCATTCTTCGCCTCCGTAGTGCCTGGTTCATGTCGCCTTCGAGGATGAAGGCGGTGAGCGTGGAAATCATGTAAGTGGTCACGCCGATGCCGATCAGCGCGATGCAGATGGTGAATACGCGCCCGCCCGGGGAATGGCTGAGATCGATGATTTCCCCATAGCCGATGGTGGCGACGGTGATGAAGGTCATGTACAGCGAGTCCAGCCACGACACGTTGTCTCCGCCGATGATCTTGTAGCCGGCCATGCCGATGAGGTTGACGCAGACCAGGGCCAGCGCCGGGGTGGCAAAACGCTGGTAGACGCGCTGCGCGAGGGTATCAGCGGGCATGTTGGAGACGCGCTGCGCGAATTTCTCAGCCGGCATGTTGGCTTCGTAACTGCCGGCGTTTGCGCCAGGCGCGGATCACATAGGCGCGCCAGCCGATCTGCACGCACGCGTAACCGAGGGCGGCCAGGCCCAGCGCCAGGGCCACCAGGCCAATGGCGAGCGGCGTGCCCATCGACATGGCCCAGCGCAGGAAAGCCTCGAGCGAGGCGCCCAACTGCGACCACTGCAAGTCGGGCGGCGGGCTGAGCGCCGCGCCTCCACCGCCCATGATCAGCCGGCCGATCAGGTAGGCGAGCACGTACAGCGGGCCGATGGTGAAAGGATTGGTGTAAAGCGTAGTGGCGAGCGCCACCGGCAGGTTGACCCGCAGCGGCACGGCGAGCAGCGCCGCGGTCAGCATCTGGAACGGGCCAGGAACCAGGCCCGAGAACATGCCCACTGCGACGCCGCCCGCCACCGAGTGGCGGTTCAGATGCCACAGGTTGGGATGCTGCAGAAAACCGCCGAACCTTGCGATATGCCGGTTATTGCGCACCCTTTCGTGGCTGGGCAGGTATTTCTTGAAAATCTTGCGTGGCATCGGATCTGCAGTCGAAATCGCCCTCTCCATGGCTCGATTGTAAGGCAATTCAACCGCAGCCATGCTCGTTCGTTAAGCTTCGATGAGATTCAATATCATCAGTTTTGCCCTGGGCGTATGCCTGTTGCAGCAACAGCCGCAACTGCCGCCGCTTGCGTGGGCTTTGCTGCTGCTGCCGGTCTTGGTTTTATGGTGGCGCTTGAGTCTGCGCGTAGCGGATGGCCGTAGCG
>DAIRFM010000185.1:2736-4606 GCA_036795025.1 Burkholderiales bacterium
CCGGTCTTGGTTTTATGGTGGCGCTTGAGTCTGCGCGTAGCGGATGGCCGTAGCGCGAAGCTCGCCGCCATGTTGCTGGCGAACGCCATGTTTGCCGCGGCCGGCTTCTTTTACGCCGCGGCCTGGGCGCAATGGCGCCTGGCCGATCGCCTGCCGCCGCAGTGGGAGGGCGTGGACCTCGCGGTTATCGGCGTGGTGGCCGGTCTGCCGCAGCCGTTCGAGGGCGGCGTGCGCTTCGATTTCGACGTCGAACAGGTCGAGCCGGCGACAGCGCGCCTGCCGCGGCGCGTCGCGCTCTCCTGGTACAACGGCACCAGCCCTGAAGAGTTTCAGGACATCGCGCCCATCCGCGCCGGCGAGCGCTGGCGTTTCAGCGTGCGCCTGCGGCGAGCGCACGGCAGCACCAATCCGCACGGCTTCGATTACGAGTCCTGGCTGCTGCAGCGCGCCATCGGCGCGACCGGCTACGTGCGCCCCGGCGGCACTGCGCGCCTGGACGATCTGGCGCTGCGACCGGCTTATTTCATCGAACGCATGCGCGAAATCCTGCGCGAACGTTACTGGGACTCGCTGCCCGGCTATCCCTACGCCGGTATCCTGATTGCGCTGGCGATCGGCGACCAGAACGCCATCGACGCGCGCCAATGGCAGTTGTTCGCGCGCACCGGCGTGTCGCATCTGATGTCGATCTCCGGCCTGCATGTGACCATGGTGGCGAGCCTGTTCGCGGCGCTCATCCACTGGCTGTGGCGGCGCTCATCGGCTCTGATGTTGGCGCTGCCGGCGCGCAAGGCTTCGGCACTGGCCATGTTCCTCGCCGCGTTCGCCTACTGCCTGATCGCCGGTTTCGCGGTGCCCGCGCAGCGCACGGTGTATATGGTCGGCGTGGTGGCCCTGGCGCTGTGGGCGAACCGCATCGGTTCGGTCTCGCGCGTGTTGTGCTTCGCTTTGCTGGTAGTGCTGCTGCTCGATCCCTGGGCGGTGCTCGCGCCGGGTTTCTGGCTTTCTTTCGGCGCCGTCGCGGTCATCCTGTATGTGGTGACGGGCCGGCTGCGGGAGCGGCACGGGCTCGCGCCGGGCCAAAGCCTCGTTCAATGGGGACGCGTCCAGTGGGCAATTACGCTGGCCTTGGCGCCGCTGCTTCTCGTCTGGTTCCAGCAGATGTCGCTGGTATCGCCGCTTGCCAATGCCATTGCGATTCCGCTGGTGAGCATGGTGGTGACGCCGCTTGCTTTGGCCGGAAGCGTGCTGCCTTTGGATTTCATCCTGAAACTCGCACATGCGGTGATGGCGGGGCAAATGTGGCTGCTCGAATGGTGTGCCGGACTGCCGCTGGCGGTGTGGCAGCAGCACGCGCCCGCAGCCTGGACTGTGGCGCTGGCCCTTGCCGGGACCGCGTGGCTGCTGTTGCCGCGGGGCGTTCCGGCGCGCTGGCTGGGTCTGCCGCTGCTGTTGCCGATGTATGCCGTGACCCCGCCTGCGCCCGCGCCCGGTGCCGCGTGGATCACGGTGCTGGATGTGGGCCAAGGGCTGGCAGTATTTGTGCAGACCAAGCGGCATGCGCTGCTCTACGATACCGGCCCCGCGTACAGCCCAGAGGCCGATAGCGGCACCCGCGTCATCCTGCCGTTCCTGCGCGCCTCAGGTATCGCAAGCCTGGACGCGATGATCGTCACCCATGAGGACAACGACCATGCGGGCGGCGCCGTGTCCGTGCTGTCGGGCTTGCCGGTCGGGGTCCTTTACTCCTCGCTGTCCGCAAGCCATCCGGCTCTGCTCGTCGCGCCTGCATATAGGCTGCCGTGCGCGGCAGGGCAGGGCTGGAATTGGGACGGGGTGCGTTTCGACCTGCTGCATCCGACTGCTGGCA
>DAIRFM010000186.1:0-4594 GCA_036795025.1 Burkholderiales bacterium
GACCGGCTGCTGGAAAAAACCGCCGCTTCGATACCCGACGCCCGCGACCGGCTGGACTACGTCGTCAAGATGACCGAGCAGGCGGCGGTGCGCGCGCTGAACGCGATCGAAGCGGCGCAGCCGATCCAGGACCGGCTGGGAGACGAAGCCGAGCGCTTGTCCGCGCATTGGCAGAAGCTGTTCGACAAGCAATTGAGCGTGGAAGAATTCAAGACGCTGGTGGCCGGCACCCGCGATTATCTTGCAGAGGTACCGAAGCAGACGCGCGCGACCAATGCCCAGCTGCTCGAGATCATGATGGCGCAGGACTTCCAGGACCTGACCGGACAGGTAATCAAGAAGATCACGCTACTGGCGCAGGACATGGAACAGCAGCTGGTGCACCTGCTGGTCGATCTCGTGCCCACCGACTTGCGCAGCGAAATCGATACCGGCCTGCTCAACGGCCCGGTGATCAACGCAGCCGCGGGGCCCGAGGTGGTGACCAACCAGAACCAGGTCGACGACCTGCTGGCAAGCCTGGGGTTTTAGGACCACGCTGGTCGTTATTGCAGAGTTGCGATTTTGCGCGGACGAAAAGCCGTCCGCGCGGATCGTCGATCCAGTATAAAAGCCTGAACTGTCCTTGCTTTTATCCAGAACCGCGTTTTCCGGACGGATGTTTCTTATCCGTCCGGAAAACGCGGTTGGCGCGCGGAGCGCGCAATGGTCGCGCGCCGACATCGGCGGACGTTGGAGCACAGATCGAGCTGCGGCGATCTGAACTTGCGCGGACGGCGACCCGTCCGCGCGGATCACCGATTGCGCACGGACGAAAAGCCGTCCGTACGCAATCGGCGATCTTGTATAAAACCCCCGCACTGTCCTTGCTTTTATCCATAACCGTGTTTTCTGTACGGATGGTTTTTATCCGTACAGAAAACACGGTTGGCGCGCGCAGCGCGCAAATCCGCTGGTGGCATTCAAGACGCTGCAATAGCTGCCCGGGTTCACTTGGCGAGCCTCGCATTGGCCAGATCCAGGCGGTCCACGAGGTTGCGCACCAGCGCCCGGGTGAGCTGCAGTTGCGCGCCGAGGCTCATCCGGGCCAGGGCCCCCGGCTCGAATTCGGCGAGCAGGATGCCCGTCATGGCCTCCACCGTCGCGTGCCGCGGCATCTCGCCGCCCCGGATGTAGGCCATCTCGCCGAAGCTCTCGCCTTCGCTGATGGTGTTGAGCAGGCGTCCCTCGAGTGTGACCTTGACCTGCCCCTGAGCGAGGAAAAAGAAACTCTGCCCGGGCTCGTTCTCGCGGATGATCGCCTGTTTCGCCGCGACGCGCGTCCAGCGTCCCGCTTGCGTCAGCTCCCACAACTCCGAGTCGGAGAGCCCCGCCAGCATGTCCACGCGCTTCAACGCGACGTATTTCTCGCTGTCCATGATGGCCTCTGGCGGGAGCACGAGCTTGCCGACGTTGGAGAGCTCGAGCGCAAACTCGGCCCAGGTCTCGTAACGGAACTGCGGCTTCTTGCCCATCGCGCGCAACACGACGCGGTCGATCTCCTTCGGCAGCGCGGCGCGCAGGCTGCTCGGCGGCGCGGGGTCCTGATGCAGGATTTTCTGCACCAGCATTTCCAGGCTGTCGGCCGTGAACGGCCTTTGCCCGGTCAGCAGTTCGTACAGCACGACGCCGAGGCAGTACATGTCGCTGTGGTGGGTGAGCGGCAAGTCCTCGAGCTGCTCCGGCGACATGTAGTAAGGCGAGCCGATGCTGGCCGTCTGCACGGAATGGGCCTTGCGCAGCAAGGCGGCGCCGAAATCGGCGATCTTCACGTCCGTGCCCTGCTCGATCATGATGTTCGCCGGCTTGATGTCGCGGTGGACGATGCCCTCGTTGAACGCGTAGGCGAGCGCGCCGCAGCACTTGAAGCCGATCTGCAGCACGTCCGCGACGGGAAGCAGCGTGTCGGCACTGACATGCTGCGACAGGTCGCCGCCGCTGACCACCTCCATCGCGATGTGACCCGAGTCCTCCAGCACCACCGCGTCGAGAATCGCCACGATATGCGGGTGCCTGAGCTTGCCCGCGAGCGACGCCTCGTTCAGGAACTGCGAGCGGTACACGGTCCCGAACTCCGGGTCCCTGAACACCTCGGGCTCGATCACCTTCAGCGCGACCTCCTTGCCCGAGAACGTGTCCACGGCGAGATAGACCGTCCCCGTCGCGCCCTTGCCGAGCTGCCTGCGGATGTCGTACTTGCCGATCTGTAAGCTCAGCTCCATTTCGAATGGTTGCTCCATCAGGCTTGGTCCATTAGGCTTGATTCATCAGCATGGCGCCATTCTAACCTTTGCCATCCCCATTGGGGTAAGACCGATTTCACGCAACAGCCCCTAGCCGCACGCGAGCGGCTCGCCCGCCGGCTCGATCAGCCCGGCGCCCTGGTTGCGGGCGCTGTTGATTTTGGCGCTGACCGGAACGGCCTGCATCTCCTTGGCCGGATAGCTCGCGATCATCGGTTGCAGCTCGACCGGGTCGTGCAGCGCCGGATCGAGCCAGCGCGCGTACTGCGCGCGCGGGATGATCGCGGGCATGCGGTCATGGATGCGCGCCATCAGTTCATTCGGCTCGGTGGTGATGATGGTGAACGAGCGCACCTCCCCCTCGGGCCCGGTCCAGGTCTCCCACAGCCCGGCGAACGAGAACAGCTCACCGCCGTTGAGCCTGATCAGATACGGCTGCTTGCCGCCCGCGAGCGCCTTCCATTCGTAGAAGCCCGTCGCCGGAACCAGGCAGCGGCGCTGCCGGAACGCCGCGCGGAAAGCCGGCTTCAGCGCGACGCTTTCGCCGCGCGCATTGATGGTCTTGTAGCCGATGGTCTCGTCCTTCGCCCAATGCGGAATGAGGCCCCAATGGTGCCAGCGCGCCACCCTGTGCCCGCCCTCGCTGAGGATCACCAGTTGATCGGTCGCCGGCGCCACGTTATAGCGCTCGAGCGACGCCGCGTTCAACTCCGCCTCGACCTGAAACGCATCGTAGAGCGCCTGCGCATCGGTGACGATCTTGTAGCGGCCACACATGCAGCGATTATGCGGCGCTCGGCCGGAGCGCCGCAAGCGGAGTTGCGCCGGTTGCGGACGCCCCGGGGCGCCGCGGCTAGAGTTTCACGCAGACGTTGCGCAGCTCGGTATAGAACTCGAGCGAATGCACGCCGCCCTCGCGGCCGATGCCGGATTGCTTCGAGCCGCCGAAGGGGGTGCGCAGGTCGCGCAGGAACCAGCAGTTGACCCAGCAGATGCCGACTTCTATTTTCGCGGCGACGCGGTGCGCGCGCGCGAGGTTGGTAGTCCAGACGGTGGTGGCGAGCCCGTACTGCGTGTCGTTGGCGAGCCGCACCGCCTCGTCCTCGGTATCGAACGGCCGCACGTGGCAGCAGGGCCCGAAGATTTCCTCGCGCACCACGGCGGAATCCTCCGGCAATCCGGTCCAGATGGTCGGCTCGACCCAGAAGCCGTTGGCGAGCCCGCCTTCCATTTTCGGAATGCCGCCGCCGGTGACCACGGTGGCGCCCTCGTCGCGCGCCTTGTCGTAGTACGACAGCACCTTGTTGCGATGCTCCTGGCTGATCAGCGGCCCGAGGCCGGTTTTCGCATCCTCGGGGCGGCCGGGCTTGAGGCTCTCGGCCTTCGCTTTCAGCGCGGCGACGAACTTGTCGAAAATCGGCCGCTCGACGTAGACGCGCTCGGTGCCGAGGCAGACCTGACCGCAGTTGGCGAATACCGCGCGGCCCATGCCTTCCACCGCTGCGTCGAAGTCGCAGTCGGCGAACACCACGCCCGCGTTCTTGCCGCCGAGTTCGAACGACACCGGGCGCACGCGATCGGCAACCGCTTTCATGATCGCGGCGCCGGTGCGCGTCTCGCCGGTGAAGGTGACCGCGTCAATGCCCGGATGGCGGGTGAGCAGCTCTCCGGCCGAACCGGGGCCAAAGCCGTGGACGACGTTATAGACCCCCTTCGGCACCCCGACCGCGTTCATCACCTCGCCCAGCAGGGTCGCCGTGGCGGGCGTCTCTTCCGAGGGCTTCACCACCACGGTATTGCCGCAGGCGAGCGCGGGGCCCACTTTCCAGGTCATCAGCAGCAACGGCAGGTTCCACGGCGCGATCACCGCGATCACGCCCCTGGGCACGCGGATGGCGTAGTTGATAGCGCCCTTCTTGTCGGGCGTGGCCATCTGGAAGAATTCACCCGGCACGTTCTTCACCACGTCGGCAAAAATCTTGAAGTTGGCCGCGCCGCGCGGGATATCGATGTGCCGGGCGAGGCTCGCCGGCTTGCCGGTGTCGGCGACCTCGGCCTCGAGAAACTCATCGAAGCGCCGGGTGATCTCGTTCGCCACTGCGTAGAGCAACTCGGTGCGCTCGGCCATTTCGAGCGCGCCCCACGGCCCGGCGAGCGCGGCGCGGGCGGCTTTCACCGCCGCATCCACCTCGGCCTCTCCGGCCTCGGAGACGAGTCCCAGCAGCCGCGCGTCGACGGGCGAGCGGTTTTCGAAAGTCTTGCCCGACTGCGCGGCGACGAATTGGCCGTCGATGAAATTGAGTGTGCGTGCG
>DAIRFM010000187.1:0-4585 GCA_036795025.1 Burkholderiales bacterium
AGCGGTGCTCTACCAGTTCATGGAGGTCGCGGTGCACGGCCGCGCCACGCGCGTGGCGCACCTGGAGCAGCCGGTCTGGGCATGGCGTTAGCCGCGCCGCTGTTTGGGAGTATGAGGGGAGGTATCCCCTCATTTTGAAACAGGTTCTTGGGGAAAAAGCAATGCGGCCGACCAATTCAGCTATCCTGAGTCTCGCTCTATTTATTGTTTCTGGCTGCGCGATCGAGAAGGCAAAGCAGACGTCCTCTCCCGACGATACGAGTTTCTGGTGCCAGTTGATATCGTGTGGCGTGGTTGTGCCGATAGATAAGTGATAGCAGGCGCGACCTGATCGCTATTTTCCCCGTTTAACGCTAGAGTACGGATTGCCATGCACGCGACCCTCCATTTGATGCAGAAGTACGGCTTCCCGGCGTTGCACCGGGGACAGCTCGACACACTCCAGGTCAACCTCGGCTACCGCTGCAACCAGAGCTGCCTGCACTGTCATGTCAACGCGAGCCCGCAGCGGACCGAGACGATGTCGCGGGAGACGGTGGCCGATGTGCTCGCTTTCCTCGAGGTTTCCGGGGTAAGGCAGCTCGACCTTACTGGCGGCGCGCCGGAACTCAACGCCCACTTTCGCAGCCTGGTGATGCGTGCCTGCGAGATCGGCGTGCACGTGATCGACCGCTGCAACCTTACCATTCTCGAGGAGCCGGGTCAGGAAGGCCTGGCGGAGTTCCTCGCGCACCAGCAGGTCGAGATCACGGCGTCGCTGCCCTGTTACCTCGAGGAGAACGTGGACCGGCAGCGCGGCAAAGGCGTGTTCAAGCGCAGCATCGGTGCGCTGCAGCGCCTCAACGCGCTCGGCTACGGCTCAGACGACGGGCGCCTGGCGCTCAATCTCGTTTATAACCCGCAGGGAGCGGTGCTGCCGCCGGCGCAGGCCGGACTCGAAGCCGACTACAGGAAGGACCTGGGCGAGCGTTTCGGCATCCGCTTCACGCGCCTCTACACGCTTGCCAACATGCCGATCCAGCGCTTCGGATCGACGCTCGTATCGAAGGGGACGTTCGACGAGTACATGGCGCTCCTCAGGGGGGCGCACCGCGACGACAATCTGGAGGACGTGATGTGCCGCCGCCTGCTGTCGGTCGACTGGCAGGGCTACGTGTACGACTGCGATTTCAACCAGATGCTCGGGCTGCCGCTTCACGTCGAGGGAAAGCAGCGGCCGCACCTGTCCGACCTGATCGGCCGCGATCTGGGCGGCAACGCCATCGCGGTGCGGGACCACTGCTACGGCTGCACCGCCGGGAATGGTTCTTCCTGCGGCGGAGCCTTGCGCGCCTGAGGATACAGAAGCACCGGCGCGCGGACGGCAGGCAATTTCTAGCCGTCGCGCGCCAGGCGCAGCCCGGAGAACTGCCAGCGCGCCGCGACGGGGAAAAAATTGCGATAGCTGGTGCGGATGTGGTCGCGCGGTGTGGCGCAGGATCCGCCGCGCAGCACATACTGATTCACCATGAATTTTCCGTTGTATTCGCCGATCGCGCCTTCGGCGTGGCGGAATCCGGGATACGGCGCGTAGCTCGACTGGGTCCACTCCCAAACGTCGCCGAGCATTTGCCGGAGCCCTCCGCGGCTGGCGGGGGCTGGATGGAGGAGGCCCTGGCCGGCGAAATGGCCTTCGATCAGGCAGCGCTTCGACGCGTGTTCCCATTCGGCTTCGGTCGGAAGTCGCGCCCCGGCCCAGCGCGCGTAGGCGTCGGCTTCGAAATAGGACAGGTGCACGACGGGTTGCTCCGGCGCCAGCGCCTGCAGTCCGCCCAGCGTGAATTCCTCCCAGCCGGTGTCGCCTGCCTGCCAGTAAAGCGGGTGCCGCAGTGCGTTCGAGCGCACCCAGTCCCACCCTTCGGATAGCCAAAGCTCGGGTAAGGCATAACCGCCCTGATCGACGAACTGCGCGTACTCGCCGCTCGTCACCGGGCGCGACGCGAGCTGGTAAGGCTGCAGATAGACCCGATGCCGGGGCAGTTCGTTGTCGAAGCAGAAGCCGGCCCCATCGTGACCGATCGCGACGACGCCGCCTTCGAAGCCGATCCACTCGAGCGGATCCAACACCGGGCCGAAGCGCTCGCTCGACTCATGGTAGGCAGGGCGCATGGGATTCATCGACAGCAGATGCTTGATGTCGGTGAGCATCAGCTCCTGGTGCTGCTGCTCGTGCTGCACGCCGAGCTCGACCAATTCGCTCAGCCTGGAATCAGTGCGGTGCGTGGTGAGCAGGGCCCGCACCCGCGCATCGACATCCTCGCGATAGGCGCGCACCTCGGTGAGCGAGGGGCGGGTGAGAAGCCCCCGCTGTGGCCGCGGATACTTGTCCCCGACCGCGTTGTAGTACGAGTTGAAGAGTACGCGGAATTCCGGCCGAAAGGGTTCGAAGTTCCGCTCCAAGGGCTCGAGCACGAAGACATCGAAGAACCATGATGTGTGGGCGAGGTGCCACTTGGCCGGACTCGCGTCCGGCATGGATTGCACGCAGCAGTCCTCCGCCGACAGCGGCGCGGCCAGATCGAGACTGCGGTCGCGCACGGCGTCAAAGCGCTGCTCGAGCGTGAGTCCGGGTCGGACAGTCCGCCCGCCGCGCGCGCTCATGCTAGCTTCGTCCTGTCGCGGCAGATTGCGAACTGCTTTCCGTCGCCTGCGCAGATGCGCATTTCGAGTACCTCAGTTCCGCGACCGGAGCTGCGCACCGCTGAGCAGATTCCGGGAAAGATATTGCTGGCGGTAAGTTTCGAACGGCACGCTGTCCGCGGCCTCGATTCTTCGCTGCGCCGCGAGCGAGTCCTCGGCCATGCGCGCATAGCGGGCTTCCACTTCTGCGGCCAAAGGCAGGTCGAGGACGGTGCGCCGGTGACATAGAGACTGAGCCAGGGCGAAGGCGACGTAGGAGTTGTCATACGTCTGCCCCATTTCCGCAAGCATGCGGGCCGAACGGGTGGAAGCGGGATCTGCGAGGGCGGCGCCTGCGGCCGACAGCGCGCTCCGGTATGCGCTGCTGCGGTGAGCATCATCCAGGGCCGCGGCGATCGGCTCGAACTCGGCGAGCAGGTCGGTCCCCCATTCGGCCAGGCCGAGTTCTTGTCCTCGCCGTTCCAGGCGCAGATCGGGGTCCCGGCCTCTCTCGGCGACATCGTGCTGGCGGCGCGAGATCGCGGCGATCTCCTCCGGCGTGTCCGGGGGGCTGTCGCTGAGCAGGCAATGAAGCAGAAACATGTCCAGAAAACGCATCGTGGCGGCGGCGATGCCGATGGGCGAGAAAGGGTCGTTGTCCATACAGCGCACTTCGATGTATTCGACGCCGCGCTCGCCCAGCGCGTACAGCGGGCGCTCTCCTGAGTGGAAGCGCGGTTTCGGCCTGATGGTGCCGTAGAACTCGTTTTCGATCTGCAGCAGGGTCGTGGCGAGTTGCCGGTAGTCGTCGCCGTCACGCAGGCCGATGGCCTCGTACGGCGGATAGGGCTTGGTCAGCGCGCCGTTGAGCGATTCTGCGTAGCTCCTCAGGCTGTTGAAGCTTACCGCCAGCGATGCCTGCGCGTCGCTTTGATAGCCCAGCGGTCCCATGCGCAATGAGGTGGCCCCGGGCAGAAACAGGGTTCCGGGGTTCAGTTCCCGCAGTCCGTGCGACCGGCCGGCGACAAAGGAACGGCATACCGTCGGTGACGCGCCAAATAGATAAAGTAGCAGCCACGAGTGGCGCTTGAAATTACGAATCAGGTGGAAATACGCGTCGGTCTGGTAGGCGCTTGCCGGGCCGCTCTGTCCATCGGCCCGCTGCAGTACCGGCCAGGCTGATTCCGGCATGGAAAAGTTGTAGTGCACGCCGGAAATGGTCTGCATGCGCCTGCCGTAGCGGTGTGCCAGACCATGCCGGTACACTGTCTTGGCGCGGCCGAGATTGGATCGGCCGTATTGCCCGATGGGAATGTCGTCGTCGGCCGGCAATCCGCAAGGCATGCTGGTGCACCACAGCAGTTCGTCGCCGATATGCCGGTAGACAACCTGGTGGATCTCGGTGAGTTGCGCCAGGCATTGTTCGACGTCGGCGTGGACGCCGGTGATCAGCTCGAGCTGGGATTCGCTGAAATCGGTGGTGATGTGCGGGTGCGTGAGCGCCGACCCGAGCCCGGCCGGATGCGGCGTAGCCGCGAGCATTCCGTCGGGCCTGACGCGGAGGCTTTCTTTTTCAATACCGCGCCGTATGCCCGTCAGCACCTCGCGCGGAAGCATGCGTAACCGTTCCTGCAGACGATCCATACGCGTTCCCCTTGACCTGAATATCCGCTAGGGTAGCAGAACCGCGTTGCCGCCTGCTGCCAAGCACGCCCCTTTTTACGCTACCATGCATAGCCGAAAGCGGCGGGCGCGGTCGACCTGGACGCGGCGATCAGGGTTCGCGGCTGTCGGCGCAAGCGGCAGCGAGGACGCGCAAGGCGAAGACCGTCTCCGGGAGCGAGGCCATGGCGCAATACGATTACGATCTGTTCACTATCGGCGCGGGCTCGGGCGGGGTGCGCGCAAGCCGCTACGCCGCCCGCCT
>DAIRFM010000188.1:0-4541 GCA_036795025.1 Burkholderiales bacterium
CGGCGCACGTCGCCTTTGCGCTTGACCTCGACCGAGGCGATCAGCGGCGAGTAGGTCTGGAAGGTCCGCTCCACGCCTTCGCCCGCGGAAATCTTGCGCACGATGAAGGAGGAATTGAGGCCGCGGTTGCGCTTGGCGATGACCACGCCTTCGTAAGCCTGCACGCGCTTGCGCTCGCCCTCGACCACGTTGACGTTCACGATCACGGTGTCGCCGGGGGCGAACACGGGAACGGTCTTGCCCAGGCGCGTGATTTCTTCGTGTTCCAGTTTGTCTATCAGATTCATGAGTCGGCTCCTTGTATCATCGGGACTGTTGCCGTTGCGACAGCCCTTACGTGTTCTCTTCCCGCTTGAATTCCTCAAGCAGCTTCGCTTCTTCCGCGCTCAAGGCGCGCTTTGCCAGCAAATCCGGCCGTCTCAGCCAGGTCCTGCCCAGCGCCTGCTTCAGGCGCCAGCGTTCGATCTCGGCGTGGTTGCCGGAAAGCAGCACCGGCGGCACGCGCTCGCCCGCGTACTCCTCGGGCCGGGTGTAATGCGGACAATCCAGCAGTCCGCTCACAAACGAATCCTGCGCCGCCGAATCCTCGTCGCCCAGCACGCCGGGCAACTGCCGCACCACCGCGTCGATCAGCACCATCGCCGCCAGCTCACCGCCGGAGAGCACATAGTCGCCGATCGATATCTCCTCGTCGACCGCGCGGCGGATCAATCTCTCGTCCACGCTCTCGTAGCGCCCGCACAGCAATACTGCGCCGGGCCCGGCCGCGAGTTCCATCACTTTGCCGTGATCGAGCACGCTGCCCTGCGGCGAAAGGTATATCACCTTGCGCTCACTGCCGGCGACGCGCCCTTTGGCCGCACGAATCGCCTGTTCCAGCGGCTCGGCCAGCATCACCATGCCGGGCCCGCCGCCATACGGCCGGTCGTCCACCGTGCGGTAGTTGTCGCTGGTGAAGTCGCGCGGATTCCACAACTCCAGACTGTAGCGCGCCGCCTTCAGCGCGCGGCCGGTGATACCCGATTCAGTGAGCGCCGCGAACATCTGCGGAAACAGCGTCACGCAATCGAAGTGGATCACCAGTCCAGCTCCCACTCCACACGGATCCGGCCTTGGGCCATATCCACCTGGCGCACCACCTGCTCGACGAAAGGCAGCAGGCGCTCGGTCTCGCCATCGACGACGCGCATCACCGGATGCGCACCGTTCTCGAAAAGTTCGGCAACCACGCCGAGCTCCTCGTCCTGCGCATTCACCACTTTCAGGCCGACCAGGTCGACCCAGTAAAACTCGTTATCCGCGTTCTGCGGCAGCGCCTCGCGCTCGACCGCAACCTCGCTGCCCTTCAGGGCCAGTGCCGCATCGCGCTCCGCGCAGCCCTCGAAGCGCGCCACCAGGCTGGCTCCATGCTGCAGTACGCTCTGGGCAATTTTCAATTTTCGCCAGTCGCCATTCCTGCCCACCCACCACGCGGGATAGGCGCTCAAACTGTCCGGAACCGCACTGTAGGGCTCAATCCTGACCCAGCCCTTGAGGCCGTACGGGGCGACGATCCGCCCCATCACGATCAGCCGCGCAGGTTGCTTACCCTGCTGCGACAGCGACAGTTCCGGCGACTTTCTTGCCAAACTGCTTGACCAGCCTTGCGACCGTGGGGGAGAGTTGGGCGCCCTTGCCTTGCCAGAAGGTCAGTCGATCCATGGCGACACGCAGGTTCTCGCGGCCTTCGGGCGCCTTGGGATCATAGAAGCCGACGCGCTCGATGAACTTGCCGCCGGCGGCCCGGCGCGAGTCCGCCACCACCATGTTGTAGAAAGGGCGTTTATGTGCGCCACCGCGGGCGAGGCGAATCACAACCATGTTGTTGTCCCGAAACTCAAAAAAGAGCGCGATTCTACGACGATTTGGTACTCATTGGCAAGGGTTTTGTGGCGACGTACCTGCGCGGACGAACGCGGATTTTCCCAAACTTTCAATGAAATACCTCGGGCTACAGGGTCAATATTCGAATATTTCGGATGGCTCCAGGATTCCCAAACGTGCGCTGTCGTCCCGTCCCGGCACGCCCACTGTGCGCACGCATTGCCTGTCTTATTCTTTTGTGTTCCCATACCGTCTTTTGTGTTCCCATACCGTCCCTCATCGCGCCAGAAAGAAAAACCATGATCGAAATGCATACCGGCCGCCCGCCGACGCTCGCCCCGCGCGGCATGGTCGCCTGCCCGCACGCTCTCGCCTCCGAAGCCGGAGTCGAAATCCTGAAGGCGGGGGGTTCGGCGGTGGATGCGGCCATTGCCGCGAGCGCCGCCCTGAGCGTGATCTATCCGCACATGACGGGCTTGGGCGGGGACGCGTTCTGGCTGATCTACGACGCCAAGCGAGGCCGCGTGCGCTACCTCGATGGCGCCGGCTGCGCCGCGGCAAGCGCTTCGATCGAAAGTTTCCGCGCGCGCGGCATGGACGAAATCCCGTTCCGCGGCATTCTGCCGGCGACGCTCACCGTGCCGGGCGCAGTGGCGAGCTGGTGCGAAGCCCACGCCGCGCATGGACGCCTGCCGCTCGCGCGCAATCTGGCGGCGGCCGCCGGCTACGCTCGCGAAGGTTTTCCGGTGACCGAGCGCCTCGCAAACTGGATCGCCGCGACCGCGCCGGAACTGGCGCAGAACCGGGAAGCCGCGGCGATCTTTCTGAAAAGCGGCCAGGCGCCGCGCACGGGACAAAGCCTGGTCAACGCCGATCTCGCACGCTCGATCGAAGCCGTCGGCGCCGGCGGGCGCGACGCCTATTACGAAGGCGAGATCGCCAAGGAGCTCTCGCGCTATGCGGGCGCGAACGGCGGATTCTTCACCGAAGCGGACTTTCGCGCGCAGCGCGCCCAATGGCGCGAACCGATTTCGACCGACTATCGCGGCGTCAGGCTGTACCAGACGCCGCCGCCCACGCAGGGGCTGTCGGTGCTGCAGATGCTGAACTTGATTGAGCCCTATGAGCTTGCGGCTATGGAATACCTTGGCGCGGACCACGTGCATTTCCTGGTACAGGCGAAACAGCTTGCCTACCACGACCGCGACCGCTGGATCGCGGACCCCGCTTTCGCGAACGTCCCGGTCGAGCGCTTATTGTCGCGCGCCTACGCCGACGAGCGGCGAGCGCTGATCGATCCCGCCCGTGCGCTTCCCTGGGACAAGGTGCCTTCCTACGGCAGCCTCGCCGGCGATACCGTGTACATCTGCGCCGTCGACGCCGAGGGCAATGCGGCCTCGCTGATCCACAGCCTCTACGGCGTGTTCGGTTCGTGCGTAGTCGCGGGCAAGAGCGGCATCGTGCTGCAGAACCGCAGCGCCTACTTTTCGCTCGACCCCGAGCATCCCAACAAACTCGAGCCCGGCAAGCGCCCGCTGCATACCCTCATCGCATCGCTTGCCTTTCGCGGCGACAAGCTGTGGCAGGTATTCGGCTGCATGGGCGCCGACGGCCAGCCGCAGATCCAGCTTCAGGCCTACGTCGCCATGATCGACTTCGGCCTGAACGTGCAGCAGGCAATCGAAGCGCCGCGCTGGCTCTCCGGCCGCTTTGCCCTGGGCGAGCCGCGCGACCTGCTCAACATCGAGGGCCGATACCCGGAGGGCACGTTGAAAGAGCTCGAGCGCAGAGGCCATGTGCTGAACCGCTGGGGGGCATGGAACGAACTCGCCGGCCACGCGCACGGCATCAGCATCGATCCTGTCACCGGTACCCGCTCAGGCGGCTCCGACCCGCGCAGCGACGGGGCGGCAATAGGCTATTAAGTACACGTCACAAATATCGTCGCATACCGCGGGCGCACTTGCGCGCTGCGCGCGCCAACCGTGTTTTCTGTACGGATGAAAAGCGCATCCGTACAGAAAACACGGTTATGGTTAACACCAACAGGGCGTGCGGGTTTTATACAAGATCACCGATTGCGTGCGGATGTGCTTTTCATCCGTACGCAATCGGTGATCCGCGCGGACAGCTTCTCGTCCGCGCAACATCCCAACCGCTGCAAAGGCGGTCGGGCGAAAACGCTAGCGCATCCCAGGTATCATCCCCTTCATCCCGCGCATCATCTTCGCCATTCCGCCCTTCTGCATCTGCTTCATCATTTTCCGCATCTGCTCGAACTGATTCAACAGCCGATTGACCTCCTGCACCTGCACCCCCGCGCCCGCGGCGACGCGGCGCTTGCGCGTAGCCTTCATCAGCTCCGGATGCGTGCGCTCCTGCCGCGTCATGGAATTGATGATGCCCTCGATGCGGCGCATCTGCTTCTCGCCCATGTCGGCCGACTGCGCCTGCGCTGCCTGCGCCAGTTGCGCCGGCAGCTTGTCGATCATCGAGGACAGCCCGCCCATCTTGCGCATCTGGCTGATCTGCTGCTTGAAGTCCTCCAGGTCGAAACCCTTGCCGCGCTTGATTTTGTCGGCGAGCTTCTGCGCCTCCTCGACATCGACGCTCTTTCTCGCCTCCTCCACCAGCGACAGCACGTCGCCCATGCCGAGGATGCGCGCTGCCATGCGCTC
>DAIRFM010000189.1:0-4536 GCA_036795025.1 Burkholderiales bacterium
TGAATTTTGCAACGGGCCGATCTAGGGGAGCATGAGGGGAGGTATCCCCTCATTTTGAAACCGGTTCACACGGTGATGATAAACTCGGGACGTCGTCAAGCTTGGGAAGCTCCGATTGAGTGGGTGACGCCGTCAGGCCATTCCTTGCACTGCGATCCCCTGTAGAAGAAAAGGCCCATCCCAAGATGATTCGCAGCACCAAAATCGTCGCTACCCTCGGCCCCGCATCGAGCAGTCCGGAAATCCTCGAACAGATGTTCCGGGCGGGCGTGGACGTCGTGCGCCTCAATTTCTCGCACGGCACGGCGGAGGACCACCTGCAGCGCGCCGAAGTGGTGCGCGCGGTCTGCCGCAAGACCGGCCGCACCGTCGGCATCATGGGCGATCTGCAGGGCCCGAAGATCCGCATCGGCAAGTTCCGCGACGGCAAAATCACGCTCAAGCCAGGCGACGCCTTTATCCTCGACGCC
Organism: Burkholderiales bacterium; assembly: GCA_036795025.1. Lineage (GTDB taxonomy): Bacteria > Pseudomonadota > Gammaproteobacteria > Burkholderiales > SG8-39 > 2-12-FULL-64-23. Next base: position 471 of record DAIRFM010000189.1, read on the forward strand.
GATTGCGAGCTCGGCGACGCAGAGCGAGTCGGCCTGGACTACAAGGAGTTGCCGCGCGACGTGAGCGCCGGCGACGTGCTGCTGCTCGACGACGGCCGCATCGAATTCGAGGTGGAACAGGTCGAGGGCAATCGGGTGCGTTGCCGCGTGCACCACGGCGGCGTGCTGTCGAACAACAAGGGCATCAACCGCCGTGGCGGCGGGCTGACCGCGGCGGCGCTCACGACCAAGGACATGGACGACATCCGCACCGCCGCCATGATCAAGGTGGACTTCCTCGCGGTGTCGTTTCCCAAGTCGAGCGCCGACATGTACATGGCGCGGCAATTGCTGCGCGCCGCCGGCGGCGAAGCCTTCCTGATCGCCAAGATCGAGCGCGCCGAAGCGGTCGAGCCCGGGGCGCTGGAGGACATCATGTCGGCTTGCGACGGCATCATGGTGGCGCGCGGCGATCTAGCGGTCGAGGTCGGCGACGCCTCGGTGCCGGCGCTGCAAAAGCGCATGATCCGCATGGCGCGCGAGCACAACAAGCTCACCATCACCGCGACGCAGATGATGGAATCCATGATCGCAAGCCCGGTGCCCACCCGCGCCGAGGTTTCCGACGTCGCCAACGCCGTGCTCGACGGCACCGACGCGGTGATGCTCTCGGCCGAGACCGCGACCGGCCTGTATCCGGTGGAGACCGTTTTGTCGATGAGCCGCATCTGCGTCGTCGCCGAAAACTCCGCGCCGGTCACGCTCGATCGCGAGTTCCTCGACCGCGTTTTCACCCGCGTCGACCAGTCGATCGCGATGGCGGCGCTGTTCACCGCCTTCCACCTGAAGGTCAAGGCCATCGCCGCGCTCACCGAGTCCGGCTCGACCGCGCTGTGGATGTCGCGCCTGAACTGCGGCGTGCCGATCTACGCGCTGACCACGCGCACCGCCACGCGCTACCGCTGCGCGCTGTTCCGCGATACCTATCCGCTGATGGTGACCCACGCCGGACGCGAGCGCGAGGAACTGCTGGACGAGGCGGAAGGCGTGCTGTTGCGCGCCGGTCTGGTGCAAAAGGGCGACCTGATCGTGCTCACCATCGGCGAGCCCATAGGCAAGGCCGGCGGCACCAACACGATGAAGATCGTCAAGGTCGGCGAGAATCGCCGGGCTTGAAATCTCAGCGCAGGTTTTGTCGTGAAACTTCCCGAACGCATTGCCGACGTCGCCCAGCTCGAAGACGTCATGACCACACCCTCGCCCGAACTCGGCGCCGAGCTGAACCGGCTTTCTGGCGATATCCTCGTCCTCGGCGTCGGCGGCAAGATGGGGCCTACTCTTGCCCGTCTCGCCAGGCGCGCCGCGCCGGGCAAGCGCGTGGTCGGCGTGGCGCGTTTCACCGAGCCCGGGCTGCGCGAGAAGCTGGAAGCCTGGGGCGTGGAGTGCATCGCCTGCGATTTGCTCGAGCGCGGCGAGATCGAGCGTCTGCCGAAAATCGAGAACGTGGTGTTCATGGCCGGACGCAAGTTCGGCTCCAGCGGGCGCGAGGACCTCACCTGGGCGATGAACGTGATGGTGCCGGCACAGGTGGCCGAGGTTTTCCGCGCCTCGCGCATCGTCGCCTTCTCCACCGCCTGCGTCTATCCCTACGTGGACATAACCTCGGGCGGCGCGACCGAGGCGGTGCCGGCCATCCCGCCCTCGGGCGATTACGCCAATTCCTGCGTCGGGCGCGAGCGCATGTTCGAGTATTTTTCGCGCAAGCACGGAACAAAGGGGCGCTTGCTGCGCCTGGAGTACGCGATCGACATGCGCTATGGCGTGCTCCACGACGTCGGCAAGAAGGTGTTTGCCGGCGCGAGCATCGACCTCACCATGGGGCACGTCAACGTCATCTGGCAGGGCGACGCCAACAGCATGGCGCTGCGCGCGTTCGGCCAATGCACCGCGCCCGCCAGCGCGCTCAACCTGAGCGGCCCGGAGACGGTCAGCGTGCGCGCGCTGGCCGAGGCCTTCGGCCGGCATTTCAACCGGCAACCCGTGTTCACCGGCAAGGAAGCGGGCACGGCCTGGCTGGTGAACAGTGCGGAGGCGCAGCGCCTGTTCGGCCGCCCCGGCGTGCCCCTGAACACGATGATCGCCTGGCAGGCGGACTGGATCGCGCGCGGCGGCGCGAGCTTGGGCAAGGACACGCATTTCGATGCCCGCGACGGAAAATACTGATACGCTCGCGGTGCACGAGCACGAACTGGGCGAGCAGCATCTCGCCGGCGCCATGGCCTTGTCGCGCGCGGCGAACTGGAACCAGAACGAGACCGACTGGCGCATGATGCTGCGCTTGGGCAAGGGTTTTGGCCTGTCGGCTGCCGACGGCAGTTTTGTCGCCAGTATCGTAGTGCTGCCCTACGAAGACAAGTTTGCCTGGATGAGCATGGTGCTGGTGGCGCCCGAATTCCGCCGCCTCGGCTATGCCTCGCGCCTGCTGCGCCGCGCGATCGCGTACCTGCAGGCACGCCGGCTTACGCCGCTGCTCGACGCCACGCCCGCGGGACACGAGGTGTACCTGCAGGAGGGTTTGCGCGACACCTGGAGTTTTCAGCGCTACAGCCTCCCCGAGGCGCGGCCCGTGTCCGGCTGGCAGGATATGTCGGGGCTGAAGCTGCGGCAGCTCGCCGATGACGACTGGCCGCAGATTCTGGCTATGGATCTGCCTGCCTTCGGCGCCAGCCGCGAACCCCTGTTACGCGCGCTCGCTGCGCGCCTGCCCGATGCTGCGCTGGTTGCCGAGCGCGGGGATAAAATCTGCGGCTACCTGCTGGGCCGCGACGGGCGCGAAGCGCGGCAGCTCGGCCCCCTGGTCGCCGCAGACCTGCCCGCGGCGCAGGCGTTGCTCTCGCATGCGCTCGAGCGCGTGGCTGCGCCGTTGTACATCGACATCGTCGACCGTCACACCAGCCTGCGCAGCTGGGCGCTGATGCGGGGCTTTGCGGTGCAGCGGCCGTTCACGCGCATGGTGCACGGCACCGGGCGCGCGCCCGGCAACAACGAGACCGTAATGCTGGTGGCGGGACCTGAGTTGGGGTAGCCCGCGCCTGCCCGGGGATGACGGCGCTGCGCGCCGTCACTTGGTCATTTTGATCGATTTGTCCAGGAATTCGTTGGTGTAGGCGGCCTTGACGTCGAAGGGCTTGTCCAGGCCGATGTAGGTCTTCACCAGTTCGTAGTCGGCCGCCATGCGCGCGTCGTCGTGCCAGCCGAGCGCGACCGTTTTCGATGTCTTGTCGCTCATCAGCACTTCCACCAGCAGCCAGTTGGTCATTTCGTTGTCGTATTTGAGCGCGCCGTTGGCGTCGACCAGCGCCTGCACGCAGGGTTTGGGATCGGCGACGCAGGCGGCGAACGCCTTCTGCGTGACCTTGACGAAGCTGGCGATGGTGGCCTTGTGCTTCTTCAGGTACTCGGCGTTGACGATGATCGAATTGCCGTACGGGTTGAGTCCCGCGTCGCGCCAGGCGAGGAAGCCCATGTCGTCACCCAACTCGCGCTGGAATACGTGATGGATATTGTAGAACGAGGTGGTGGCGTCGATGGCTTTCGACTTGAGCGCGGCAAGCTTGGAATTGGCGTCGATGTTGACCCAGGTCACCGAGTTCGGGTCGATGCCGTTGGCCTTGGCCAGCGCCGGCCACATGGTGCGCGCGCCGTCGCCCGGCGGGTTGCCGATTTTCTTGCCCACCAGGTCCTTCACCGACTTGATGCCCGAGCTCTTCAGCCAGTAAAGGCCTTGCGGCGAGTTGGCATAGACGTTGTACACCCCGACCGTCTCGGCGCCCTTGCCGCGCAGGGTCAGCGCATTGGCCATGTCGGCCAGGCCGATCGGGTTGGCGCCGGCGCCGACTTTCTGGATGGCGAGCGCCGAGCCCTTGCCCTGCTCGAGGTTGAGGTCGATGCCGGCCTGGGCGTACCAGCCCATTTTCTTGGCGTAGTAATAGGGCGCGTGGTCGCCCCCTGCGACCCAGTTGAGGATGAAATCGACTTTTTCGGTCTTCTGCGCCAGGACAGGGGCGCTGGCGGCGAGCGCCAGTGC
>DAIRFM010000190.1:0-4519 GCA_036795025.1 Burkholderiales bacterium
GCGGCGGCGTCGATCAGGCGGTCGAGGGTGAAGATGTCGTCTCCTGTCCTTAGCCGGCTCATCTGCCCGGGCGAGAGGCCGGGTTCTTCCGCTGCTTCGAAGTCCTTGAGCTTGAATTCGGCGATGCGGTTGATGATTCTGTCGCGCAGTGGTGCAATGCTCAATGGCGCGGGGTCTCCGGATCTTCCCCGAAATACCCCGGCGCAAGCTCGTCCGCGTAACACACCGGGGAACTGAGGCTCGATCCCTTCACGTTGCTCGGCACGCCGAGGAACTCGAGCTTGTCGCCGTCGCGCCGGTATACGCCGCGCTCGGTGACCACGTAATCCATGGGGATGTCCCAGGGCTGGGGCTGGATGGTGGCGATCGCGCCCAGCTCGAAGCTCACGCCTATCACCAGCGGCTTCGAGTTGCGCAGGCTCTCCAGCGTGCGGTCGAAAAAGCCGCCGCCGTAACCGAGGCGATAGCCCTCTCGATCGAATCCGTTCATCGGCAGCAGTACGGTGTTCGGCACCAGTTCGGCGCCCGTCTTGGGATAGGGGATGTCGAGCTTGCCCAGCGCCATTTCCACTCCCGGATGCCATTCGCGGAAAATGAGCGGCGTGTTCGGGGCGAGCACCACCGGCAGCGCCGCGGTCGCGCCCTGCTCGCGCAGCCGGTGCACCAGGTGGCGCGCGTCGTACTCGTTCTGGATCGGCCAGCAGAAAGCCACCACGCCCTTGGCCAGGCCGGGGAACCCGTATTGGAAATGCCGGTCCATGGCTATACGCCAGGCGTGGAGCCGGTCTGCGGGCACCGCCTGCCTGCGCGCGAGCAACTCGCGCCGCAGGTTCTTGCGCCAGGCCATCAGTTCAGCGTGCTGCATATATTTGATGCTCGTCATCCATCTGGTCGGTGGAGCGTTTATACTAGTTCCATCATGGGCTTAGCCATAAAAGCGACTATAACACCGATGCTGCGCGCTCTGATGCTCGCGCTCGCCTTGGCAGTGCCCGGGATACAGGCGGCGCCGTCACGCCCGCAGACGCAGGATGAGATTTTCCTTGCCGCGCATGCCGCGGCGCGCGCGGGCGACTACGACAAGCTCGCCAGGTACGACGCGCAGCTGCAGGGTTACCTGCTCGAACCCTACGTCGAATCCTGGCTGCTGCGCCCGCGTCTCGATGTTGCCACTGCGGAGGAAGTGCGCGGCTTCCTCGTGCGCCAGCAGGGCAGCTTGCTCGCCGAGCAGGTGCGCAAGCAATGGCTGAAGGTGCTGGGCAAGAAGCAGCAATGGGATCTGTTCCGGTCCGAGCATCCGCTGCTGGTCAGCGACGACGACGAGATCAGCTGCTACGCGCTGCGGGCGCGCTGGCAGCAGAAGGACGAATCGGCGCTGGTCGAAGTCCGCGCGCAGTGGTACGCGCCGCGCGAACTGCCCGAAGCCTGCGTGCCGCTCGCCGAAGCGCTCATCACCAGCGGCCAGTTCACCAACCGCCAGGTGTGGGAGCGCATACGCCTCCTGCTCGAGGCCGGAGTGGTCAGCGCGGCGTGGCGTACCGCCGAGTATCTGCCGCCGGGGGAAGCGCTGGACCGCGGGCATCTTTTTGCGGCGGCTGCCGGACCGCAGCGCTATCTCGACGACAAAAAGAAAGACTTGTCACGCCGTCAGGTGCGCGAGCTCACCATGTTCGCCCTGCAGCGCCTGGCGCGCACCGATCCGGTCGCGGCCGCGGCTCACTGGGAGCAGAAGCTGCGCGCGAAATTTTCCGCCGAGGAGCAGGGCTACGTCTGGGGTCAGTTCGCGCTGCAGGCGGCGCGGCGCAACCTGCCGCAGGCGCTGAAATGGTATGGCTACGCCGAGGCGGCGGGAGCGCAGCTGTCCGAAGAACAACTCGCCTGGCGCCTGCGCGCCGCGCTGCGCCAGGGTAACTGGCGCGAAGTCCAGGTCGCGGCGGAAAAGATGTCGCCGCTGCAACGGAACGAACCGGCCTGGATTTACTGGCAGGGGCGCGCGGCACAGGCGCTGGGAAATCCCGCCGAGGCGCGGACCCTGTTTGCGCGCATCGCCGGCGAATATCATTTCTATGCCCGGCTCGCTGCCGAGGAACTGGATCTCGCCTTCACCCTTCCGCCCAAGGGTTACACGCCGACGGCGGAAGAGGTGGCCGCGGTTGCGCGCGAGCCCGGCTTCGAGCGCGCGCTGGCGTTGTACCGCCTGGACCAGCGTTTCGAGTCGGCGCGCGAATGGATCTGGTCCATACGCGGCATGGACGACAAGCAACTCCTGGCCGCGGCCGAATTCGCGCGCCAAAACGAAATGTTCGACCGCGCCATCAACACCGCCGACAAGACTCTGGCGCTGCACGATTTCAGCGTGCGCTATCTCGCGCCTTATCGCGAGGCGCTGGGCGAAAATGCGCGCGCGCAGCAGCTGGAGGAAGCCTGGGTGCTGGGCCTGGTGCGCCAGGAGAGCCGATTCCTTTCGGCGGTGAAGTCCTCGGCCGGAGCGGCCGGGCTGATGCAACTCATGCCGTCCACGGCCAAGTGGGTAGCCGGGCGCATGGGCATGCAGGACTATTCCTGGGCGCGGGTGACCGATGCGGGCGTCAACGCGGCCCTGGGCACCTATTACCTGCGCCACGTGCTCGACGACCTGGACGGCAGTCCGGTGCTCGCGGCGGCGGCCTATAATGCAGGGCCGGGGCGGGCGCGCAAGTGGCGCGACACGCGTCCGCTGGAAGGTGCGATTTACGCCGAAACCATACCGTTCAACGAAACCCGGGACTACGTCAAGAAAGTGATGAACAACACCATGTATTACGCAGCCCTGCTGGGAGGCAAGGTGCGCTCCTTGAAAGCCCGCCTCGGCATCATCGCGCCGCGCGGCGGCAACGATCGCGTCATGGCGCAGCACGAGACCGCGCAGGAAGAACCGCAATGAAACTGGAACGGATAGCCGTCCTCGGCGGCAGCGGCTTTATCGGCCGTCATGTGGTGCGCATGCTGGCGGGCGAGGGCAAGCGGGTCGTCGTGACCACGCGCCGGCGCGAGCGCGCCAAGCACCTGTTCATGCTGCCGACGGTGGAGGTGGTGCAGGCAGACGTGTGCGATCCGTCGCAGCTCGCTGGCGTGTTGCGCGGCTGCGACGCGGTGATCAACCTGGTGGGCGTGCTGCAAAGCCGGCCGGGCGAGCCCTACGGCGTCGATTTCCGCCGCGCGCATGCCGAGTTGCCGCGGGACCTCGCGTCGGCGTGCGAGCATTTGCACATCCCGCGCCTACTGCACATGAGCGCGCTGAACGCGTCGAGCAAGGGCCCCAGCGCTTACCTGCGTTCCAAGGGCGACGGCGAGAACTGGATGTTCGCCGAAGGCAAGCGGCTGGCGATCACCGTATTCCGTCCTTCGGTGGTGTTCGGTCCGGAAGACAGCTTCCTCAATCTGTTCGCGCTGCTGCAGCGTTTTGTGCCGGTGCTGCTGCTCGCCTGCCCCGAGGCGAAATTCCAGCCGGTCTATGTCGAGGACGTGGCGCGGGCTCTGGTGCATGCGCTCGACGATCGCGCGAGCTTCGGCAACACCTACGACCTGTGCGGGCCGAAGGTCTACACCCTGCGCGAGCTGGTCAAGTTCGCCGGCCGCGCGAGCGGCCACCCGCGTCCCATCATCGGCCTCAGCGCCAAGTACTCCATGCTGCAGGCATGGATCATGGAGTGGCTGCCGGGCAAGCTCATGAGCCGCGACAATGTGCTGTCGATGTCGCAGGACAGCACCAGCGCCGCGCCTTTCCCCTTCGGCATCCGGCCCACCGCCATCGAGGCGGTGGCGCCGGTCTACCTGCGGGGGATCTACGCGCGCTCGCGCTTCAGCCTGCTGCGCTACCACGCCGGCAGAAAGACGCGCGAAGTGTGAAGCCGCTCAAGCTCGCAATCGCCAACAAGAACTACTCCTCCTGGTCGATGCGGCCCTGGGTGCTGCTTACCCAGGCCGGCATCGCGTTCGAGGAAATCCAGCTCAAGTTCAGCGACAGCGGCAAGGTCGAAGGCATCGAACCCTACTCGCCCACGCGCCAGGTGCCGGTATTGATCGTCGACGGCGAGCCGGTGTGGGATTCGCTCGCCATCGGCGAGGCCGTGGCCGAGCTGTTTCCGCACAAACAGCTGTGGCCGGCCGACCCGCGGGCGCGCCAGATCGCGCGCTCCATCTGCGCCGAAATGCACGCCGGTTTCCGCAACCTGCGCGGCGCCATGCCGGTGAACATTCGCGCTTCGCTTCCGGGCAAGGGCATGAGCCCGGCGGTGCAGCAGGATATCGACCGCATCGTCGAAATCTGGGAATCCTGCCGCGCGCGCTTCGGCCAAGGCGGCGAGCTGCTGTTCGGGCAGTTCACCGTCGCCGACGCCTACTACGCGCCGGTGGCCACGCGCTTCCTCACCTACGCCGTCACGCTGCCGCCGGCGGCGCAGCGTTACGCCGACGCGCTGCTCGAGCTGTCTGCAGTGCGGGAATGGATGGCGCAGGCGCGCCGCGAAACCGAATTCGT
>DAIRFM010000191.1:0-4513 GCA_036795025.1 Burkholderiales bacterium
TTGCATGGCGCTGCCGGTCCGGCTCAGCCAGCCGATGCTTCGTGCGTATCCACTTCCACGAACTCATCGCCGCCGCCGCCTGCGACGATCTCCTGCACCGACATATTGCGACCTTCCAGAATCGCGTCGGCCACACCGCGGGCGTACAGACGGATGGCGCGGCTGGAATCGTCGTTGCCCGGGATCACGTGTGTGATGCCCTCGGGCGAGTGGTTGGTGTCGACCACGCCGATAATCGGTATGCCCAGCTTGTTGGCCTCGACCACCGCGCCTTTCTGGTAGCCGACGTCAATGATGAACAGGGCATCCGGCACGCCGGTGAGATCCTTGATGCCGCCCAGGCTGCGCTCGAATTTGACCAGCTCGCGCTGGATGCCCAACGCCTCTTTTTTCGGAAGTTTTTCAATGCTGCCGTCGGCGAGCATCGCCTCCATCTCCTTCAACCGCTTGATCGACTGCTTGACGGTCTTGAAGTTGGTCAGCATGCCGCCCAACCAACGATGGTCGACGTAAGGCGCGCCGCAACGCAGCGCCTCTTCCTTGATGATTTCGCGCGCCTGGCGCTTGGTGCCGACGAACAGAATCGTGCCCTTGTTCGAAGACAGCTTTTTCACGAATTTCATCGCCTCCTGGTACATGACCAGGGTCTTTTCCAGGTTGACGATGTGGATTTTGTTGCGATGGCCGAAAATGAAAGGAGCCATCTTCGGGTTCCAGAAGCGGGTCTGGTGGCCAAAATGCACTCCCGCTTCCAGCATTTGACGCATGGTCGTGGACATTCAAACTTCTCCGTTTAGGGTTGGTCATAGCCGCCCGGCTCGTTATAACCCCGCAAGGGGCACCCTAAAGAGGGGCGGATTAAATTTAGCCAAGAATTTTGACTAGCTTTGAAGTATAACATGGCGCACCCGCTATATTCAAGAATATGTATGACTAAACAGCAGATTAAGCTTAGGCGTAGGCGGGTGCGCTGGCGCGGGATTCGTGGCTGCGCCGCGCCGACCACGGTCCCGAGCGGCATCGCGAATGCCGCTACCAGCGTTGATCGTGACACCCGGTGGTCTCGAAGGGCGCCGCTGGCGCCATCGGGGAAGCTCACAATGCGGTGTCGTTCGGCTTGATGCATCAAGCGGCGCTTCCCTTGGCCCGGGCTATCCTTTATCCTTCCCACCCTTTAGGCGTGGCCCGCAGATGACCATCCACATCAAGACCCCGGAAGAAATCGAAAAAATGCATGTCGCCGGGCGCCTAGGGGCGGAAGTGCTGGATTTTATTGCTCCTCATGTCAAGCCCGGCATCACCACCGGCGAACTCGACCGGCTATGCCACGACTACATGGTCAAGGTGCAGAAAACGGTGCCGGCGCCGCTCAATTATGCGCCGCCAGGCTACCAGCCCTACCCCAAGTCCATCTGCACCTCGATCAACCACCAAGTCTGTCACGGCATTCCCGGAGACAAGCAGTTGAAGCACGGCGACATCGTCAATATTGACATCACGGTGATCAAGGACGGCTACCACGGCGACACCAGTCGCATGTTTTATGTCGGCGAACCCGCCATCCAGGCGCGCCGCCTGTGCGAAACCACGTACGAATGCATGTGGCTGGGTATCGAAGAGGTCAAACCGGGCGCCCATCTAGGCGACATTGGCGCCGCGATCCAGAAGCACGCCGAGGAGCATGGTTACAGCGTGGTACGCGAATTCTGCGGCCACGGTATAGGCAGGAAGTTCCACGAGGATCCCCAGGTGCTGCATTATGGCCGCGCCGGTACCGGCATTGCACTGCAAGCGGGGATGATTTTCACCATCGAGCCCATGATCAACGCTGGCAAGCCCGCGATCCGCGAACTCTCCGACGGTTGGACCATCGTGACCAAGGATCACAGTCTGTCGGCGCAGTGGGAGCATACTGTGCTGGTCACTGAAACCGGCCACGAGGTGCTGACCTTGTCCGCCGGCACTCCGGCACAGCCAGCTCTGAAGGTCCATCACCGCTGATGCCCGGCGCGCAAATAGCGACTACTGCCCGGCCCTCTGCGGCAAGCCTGCGGGAACAGCTGCAGGCAGACCGGCGCGAACTGCGCGAGCGCTATCGCACGGACGGCAAGGCGCAGCAAATGCTGCGTCAGCACCGCCTGCTCATAGACCGCACACTCAGAAGCCTATGGAGCGAGGCCGCCCTGCCCGCCTCGCTCGCGCTCGCCGCCGTGGGCGGATACGGCCGCGGCGAACTTTTTCCGCATTCCGATGTTGATCTCCTCGTGCTCCTGCCGAGCGAACCGGATGCAGAGCTGCGCAGCAAGCTGGAGGCCCTGATCGGCAGCCTCTGGGACGCCGGCCTCGAGCCCGGTCACGGCGTGCGCACCGTCGGGGAATGCGTCTCCGAATCAGCCAAGGACATCACGGTGCAGACCAGCCTGCTCGAAGCCCGATGGCTCGCCGGCAGCCGCAGCCTGTTTGCCGCCTTTACCCGGGCCATGCGGGAGCAACTCAACCCGCAAGTTTTTTTCCAGTCCAAACGACTGGAGCAGGAGCAACGCCACGGCAAATACCAGGAAAGTCCCTACAACCTCGAACCCAATCTGAAAGAGGCACCGGGGGGGCTGCGCGACTTGCAGGCGATCCTCTGGATCAGCCGCTCCGCCGGTCTGGGCGAAAACTGGATGGATCTGGCCGCACGCGGTCTGATCACGGCCGTCGAAGCGCGCCAGCTCGCGAGCGACCAGAAGTTCCTGAGCGAGTTGCGCATCCGTCTCCACTACGCTGCGGGTCGCCGCGAAGACCGGCTGCTGTTCGACTACCAGGCCGGGCTCGCCGCGCAGTTCGGCTATGCCGACACGCCGAGCAAGCGCGCCAGCGAGCAGCTGATGCAGCGCTATTACCGCACCGCCAAGGCCATCACCCAGCTCAACACCCTGCTGCTGCAGAACATCGCCGTGGAACTGTTTTCGGGGGAGGACAGCCTGCCAGAGATCCTCAATGAGCGCTTCCAGACCGCGCACGAACTGCTCGAGGCGCGCGACCCGGACCTGTTCGAGCGACAGCCGAACGCCATTCTGGAAAGTTTCCTGCTGCTAGAGCAGCACGCCGAGTTGAAGGGCATGAGCGCGGCTACGCTGCGTGCGCTATGGCGCGCCCGAGCCAGGATCGATGCGCGCTTCCGGCGCGATCCGGCCAACCGCGCGCTGTTCCTGCAGATCCTGCAGCAGCCGCGCGGCGTGATACACGAACTGCGGCGCATGAACCAGTATTCCATTCTCGGGCGTTACCTGCCCGCGTTCGGGAGAATCGTCGGCCAGATGCAATATGACCTGTTCCACGCCTATACCGTGGACCAGCATATCCTCACCGTGATTCGCAATCTGCGCCGTTTCACCATGGTCGAATTCGCCCACGAGTACCCGCAGTGCAGCCGCCTGATGGCGGGTTTCGAGCGCCACTGGCTGCTGTATGTCGCGGCGCTGTTCCACGACATCGCCAAAGGCCGCGGTGGTGATCACTCCAGGCTGGGCATGGGGGACGCACGCGGCTTCTGCCGTGCACACGGCCTTACGCGCGAGGACACAGAGCTGGTGGTGTTCCTGGTCGAGCACCATCTGACCATGTCGTCGGTGGCGCAAAAGCAGGACCTTTCCGACCCCGACGTGATCAAGGCTTTCGCCAGCGCGATGAAAACCGAGCGCTGGCTGACCGCGCTGTATCTGCTCACCGTGGCCGATGTCCGCGGCACCAGTCCGAAGGTGTGGAATGCGTGGAAAGGCAAGCTGCTGGAAGACCTGTTTCTGCTCGCGCGCCGCCTGCTGCGCGGCGACGGCATCGGTTTCGAACGGGATATCCAGGCGAAGCAGGACGAAGCGCTGCGCCTGCTGCGCCTGTATGCCCTGTCCGACGAGGTCAAGGACAAGCTGTGGAGCCAGCTCGATGTGGCCTATTTCCTGCGCCATGACGCGCAGGATATCGCCTGGCAGACGCGCACCCTGCACTACCGCGTCGACACCGACCAGCCGGTGGTGAAGGCCCGCCTCTCGCCCATCGGCGAAGGCCTGCAGGTGATGATCTATACCCGCGACCAGCGCGACCTGTTTGCGCGCATCTGCGGCTATTTCGAGCAGATCAATTACAGCATCGCCGATGCCCGCATCCACACCACGCGCCATGGCTATGCCCTGGACACGTTCCTGCTGCTCGGGCCGGGCAACAATCCGCATTACCGCGACATGATCAATCTGATCGAGACCGATCTGGCCGACCGGCTGCAGCGCCAGACGCCCCTGCATCCTCCGACCCGCGGCCGGGTGTCGCGCCAGCTCAGGCATTTTCCGATCACGCCCCAGGTCAATATCCGGCCGGATGAAAAAGGCGCGAGCTATGCGCTGTCCATCGTCGCCGGCGATCGCCCGGGCCTGCTCTACGCCATTGCGCTAGTGCTGGGAAAATACGAAATCAACCTGATCACCGCCAAGATCGTGACCCTGGGCGAGCGCGCCGAAGACGTGTTCCTGGTCTCGGG
>DAIRFM010000192.1:0-4500 GCA_036795025.1 Burkholderiales bacterium
GTTGATCGCCGGCGTACCGGGCTTGACGCTCGCCGCCGTCGCCGTGCGCGACGCCGACAAGGCGCGCCGTGCACTGCCGCAGCTCGGCGCGACCGCGATCAAACCGTTCACCGCACTGACCGAAGACTGCGACGTGGTGGTAGAGTGCCTGCCGCCCGCGCTGTTCCGCGACATCGCCATCAGCGCCATCGACAAAGGCCGCATCTTCATGCCGCTCTCGGTCGCGCAGCTGCTGGAGAATTGGGACCTGGTCGAACGCGCCAAACAAAAAGGCGCGCGCATCCTGCCGCCGACCGGCGCCCTCATCGGGCTCGACGCCGTGCGCGCCGCCGCCGAGGGTACGATCCATTCAATCAAGATGATCACGCGCAAGCCGCCCGCCGGCCTGGAAGGCGCGCCCTATCTGCTTGAACACAACATCTCGGTCGCCGGCCTGACGCAACCGCTGAAGGTGTTCGACGGCACGGCGCGCGAAGGCGCGCGCGGCTTTCCCGCCAACGTCAATGTGGCCGCCGCGCTCAGTCTGGCCGGCATCGGCCCCGACCGCACGCAACTGGAAATCTGGGCCGACCCGGCGCTTACCCGCAACACTCACCGCATCGAGGTCGACGCCGACACCGCGCGCTTTTCCATGACAATCGAAGGCATTCCGTCGCAGAACCCGCGCACCGGCCGCATCGTGCCGCTATCGACCGTGGCCGCGCTGCGCGCGCTGGTAGCGGAGCTGAAAGTGGGAACTTAAGCCATAACGAAGACCGCCCTCGCATTTTATCGCGAGGGCGGCCCAATCGGATCGATGTTTAGCGAGCTTAGTTCTTCTTCGTCTCGGCCGGCGCGGCCTGCGGGTTTGCCTTCAGGTAATCCTGATAGGTCTGGCCGGCGTAGTTCGCGGGGCCCTGCTCGGCTTGCGCCTGATCGGAGCTGCCATCCACCGGCGCGCTTGCCATTTCCTTGGTGCACAGATCCTGGAACACCACGATGCCCTCCGGCGTGTAGTTCTTGGTCAGGCAGGTGCACGGGCCGGGCTCGATCGCGCGCACGGCGTAGCCAACCGGCCGCACATAGACGTGCTCACGGTAGTGCTTCCAGTAGACCTGGTGGTGGAAATGCGGGTGACCGTTCGGATGGCCGTTTGGGTGACCATTCGGGTGGCCGCCGGAGCCGCGCACCATGGCATTGGCACCGGAGACGAGCGACGCCGCGGCAAGCGCACCGATGGCGAGGCTGAGGATGAACTTGCGGGTCATGGCTATTCTCCAAATCTGAGGTTGCGATAGCCATTGGTCGGCCGCCGCCGGAAAAGGTTCACGGCCCGCGCGCGCCGCTGCCCGTTTGACAATCCGGGTCCGGGGTTTAACGTTTGCGCACAAGTATTTAGCCCCCGGACGCCAGGCGGTTTGCCGCATGAAGCCAGCGCAGTTCATCCGCCACGTGCCGCGCACGCTCGACGAGGCGCTGAAGATTTTAGCGACGGTCGCGCCGCAGGACGGCCGTGTGCTGGCGGGCGGGCAGAGCCTGGTGCCGATCATGGCATTCCGGCTGGCCAAGCCCGCGCACCTCGTCGACATCAACGACGTCGCCGGCCTCGATCGCGTCATGAGCGACGGAAAAACTCTCGCGATCGGCGCCTGCGTGCGCCACGCCGCGTTCCACAAACCCATCGTCGATAATCCACTCGGCAAGCTGCTCACTTTCGTCGCGCGCCACATCGCGCATTATCCAATCCGCATGCGCGGCACTTTCTGCGGCAGCCTCGCCCATGCCGATCCGGCCTCGGAATGGTGTCTGGTGGCGGCCACGCTCGACGCAACGATGGTGGCAAAAAGCACGCGCGGCGAACGGCTGATCGCGGCAAAGGATTTCTTTACCGGCATCATGTCCACGGCGCTGGCCGAGGACGAGTTGTTGGCGGAAGTGCGGCTGCCGCTGCTGGCGAAGGACGCCAAATTCGGCTTCAACGAATTCAGCCGCCGTGCCGGCGATTTTGCCATGGCCGCGGCACTTGTCACCTATCGCTTGCAAGGCCGCAAGATTGTCGACGCGAGGGTCGGCGGCGGCGGCGCCGAGCCCTGCGCGCGCCGCATTTTAGAAGCTGAAGCCGCGCTCGACGGAAAAGCGCCGGGCGACGCCGTGTTTCGCGCCGCCGCCGAGGCCGCCGCCAGCGCGATCGACCCTTTGGTGGACCATCAGACCAACGCCGACTATCGGCGCGACCTGGTTCGCGCGGTGGTGCGCCGCGCGCTGGAGCATAGCGCATGATCCCGAAAAGTGGGCACCGGTTTTCGGACAAGATCATGCGCAAGGTAAAATGCCTATGACCGCTCATACCAAAGGTTCGGGGCTCAAATGGGTCGGCCGCGCCATTCGCCGGCTGGAAGATCCGGCGCTGATCACAGGCCAAGGCCGCTTCACCGCCGATCTCGCCGCTGTGCATTGGGTACGCTTCGTGCGCAGCCCGGTCGCGGCGGGCAAGATCGTAAAGTTCGCCGCGCCCAAGGGCGCGATGGTGATCACTGCGGCCGATCTCAAAGGCGTGAAGAAAATCACGCCGATGCTGCACAAGTTCAACTACAAGCCGGTCGGCCAGCCGATTCTGGCCGACAGCCACGTGCGCTTCGTCGGCGAGCCGGTCGCCGCGGTGGTGGCGGCGAGCGAGGAAGCAGCCGAGGACATTGCCGATCTGGTCGAACTCATCATCGACGAGACGACTCCGGCGATCGATGCGCGTGCCGCGCTTGAACCCGGCGCAAACCAGGTGCATGCCGAAGCGCCCGGCAACGTCATCGTCGAAGGCAACTTCAAAACGCCCGAGTTCGATGCGGTTTGGAATAGCGCGGCCAAGATCGCGAAGGTCGAAGCGCGCTCGCGCCGGCAAAACGCCACGCCGATGGAGGCGCGCGCCGGTCACGCATCCTACGACGCGTCCACCGGCCGCGTGACGCTGACCTGCGGCACCCAGATGCCGCACCTCAAGCGCACCGCCATCGCCGACCTGCTCGGCATGCCGGAATCCGACCTGCGCGTGATCGCGCCCGATGTCGGCGGCGGCTTCGGCCAGAAAATGGCGCTTCCCGCCGAATATGCCGTGCTGGTCTGGCTGGCGCGCAAGCTCAAAAGCTCGGTGGCCTGGACCGAGGACCGGCGCGAGAACCTGATTGCCAGTTTCCACAGCCGCGACCAGTACGTGACGCTGGAAGGTGCGTTCGACAAAAACGCCAAACTCATCGCGCTCAGGGCCGACGTCGTTGCCAATGTCGGCGCCTATTCCTGTTACCCAACCACTTGCGGCGTCGAGCCGTTGATGGCGATGGCTGAGATGCCGGGACCGTACGATTTCCGCGCCTACGAATGCCGCGCGCGCGGCGTGCTCACCAACACCTGCACCATGGCGCCTTATCGCGGTGTGTCGCGCCCGGTGATCACCTTCACGCTGGAACGTCTGATGGACAAGGCGGCGGCCGCTTTCGCCATCGATCCGGTCGATATCCGCCGCCGCAACCTGATCGACAAATTTCCCTACACCTCGGCGATGGGCCTGGTTTACGACGAGGCGAGCTACCAGCAGACGCTGGAAATGGCGGTGGAGGCCATCGACGTTCCCGCCTTCCGCGCGCGGCAAAAACAAGAGCGCGCCAAGGGCCGCCACCTCGGCATCGGCTTTGCGACCTTCTCCGAGCGCACCGGCTATGGCAGTCCTGCTTTCGCCGCGCGCGGCATGGACATCGTGCCGGGCTGGGACACTGTGGTCCTGGCGGTCGATCCGTCCGGTTACGTCGAAGCGCGCATCGGCTCCTCGCCGCACGGACAAGGTCTGCGCACGACATTGGCGCAGATCATCGCCGACGAGATCGGCGTGACGCCCGACGTCATCAAGGTGCTGCATGGCGACACCGACCGCTCGCCTTACGGCTGGGGGACTTTCGGCAGCCGTTCGCTGGTGATTTCCGGCGGCGCCACGCTGATCGCGGCGCGCAAGGTGCGCGCCAAGCTGCTCACGATCGCCAGCCATATGCTGGAAGCCGCACCCGGCGACATTGTGCTGGAAAACGGTATGGCCAAAGTGGCCGGCACCGACCGCTCGGTCCCGATCGCCAAGATGGCGCGCGAGGCCTACACGCAAACGCATCGTTTCAAGGGCGAGATCGAGCCCGGGCTGACCGAAACCGGCCATTACGACCCGCCCGGCACCTTTTCCAACGCCTGCCACGTCGCCATCGTCGCAGTGGACGTGGAGACCGGCCGCGTGACGATCGAGAAGTTCCTGGTGGCGGAAGATGCCGGCCGCATCATCAATCCGATGATCGCCGAGGGCCAAGTGCATGGCGGCATCGCGCAGGGCATCGGCAACGCGCTCTTGGAAGAGATCGTCTACGACGAGAGCGGCGGCATCCTGACCGCCAATCTCGCCGATTACATGCCGCCGACCGCGCGCGAGATTCCGCCGATCGAGCTGCATCACATCGAGACGCCGAGCACGACCTCGATCACCAAGGCCAAGGG
>DAIRFM010000193.1:0-1886 GCA_036795025.1 Burkholderiales bacterium
AGCCAGAAAACGTCGTTGGTGGCGAGCATGTTGGCCTGTCCGGCGAGTATCCGCTCGAGCACTGCATGAACCTGATCGGGCGGCATGCCGGCGGCACCAAGACGCTCGGAAAACTCCGCGGTCTGCGGCGCATAGATGCTGATGTGCTCGGCGAGCTGCGCGCGGTGCACCGATTCGCGCTGGGTCCACAACGCGATCGAGAGCGAAGTGCCGAAACTGCCGCACATGGTGCGCAGGAAATTCTGCGTTCCGGTCGCCGAGGCCATGCGCTCGGGCGCGATGCCGCCGATATTTATGAGCACCAGCGGCGAGAAAAACATGGCGACGGCCACGCCCTGCAGCAACTGCGGCAGGGCGATGGTGGCGAAGTCCGCGCCGGTAGTGAACTGCGCGCGCCAGAAAAAGCACACGGCGAACACGATGAAGGCGGCGGTGGCGAAACGGCGCGGATCGGTGTGCTGCAGACCGCGGCCGACCAGCGGCGCCAGCAGTATGGCGAATATGCCGACGGGTGCGAGCGCATAGCCCGCCCACTGCGCGGTATAGCCCATCTGCGTCTGCAGCCATAGCGACTGGATCACCATGCTGCCGAGAAACACTCCATAGGCAAGGCTCAGTGCGAGCGCGCTCATGCCGAAGTTGCGGTGCCGGAACAGTTCAAGATCCACGATCGGATGCGAATCGGTGAGTTCCCACACCAGGAACAGGCTGAAGCTCACCACCACGATCACCGCCAGCGCCACGATGAAATTCGAATTCAGCCAGTCGAGCTCGTTGCCCTTGTCCAGCAGCACCTGCAGGCAGCCGACCCAGATCACCAGCAGCGCCAGCCCGATGCGGTCGAGCGGTCGCCGGCGCAGCGGCGTCTCGCGGTCCTTGAGCAGCTGCCAGGTGCCGATTGCAGCGATCGCGCCTATGGGCAGGTTGATGAAAAAAATCCACGACCAGTGCGCGTTGTCGGTGATCCAGCCGCCCAGCAGCGGACCGACGATCGGCGCCACGGTGACGGTCATGCCCCAGATGGCGAGCGCCATGCCGCGCTTCTCCGGCGGGTAATTGCCCATCAGCAGCGACTGCGACAGCGGCACCATGAAGCCCGCCATCGCCCCCTGCAGCACGCGCGCGCTGATCAGCATCGGTAGGGTCCAGGACAGCCCGCACAGGAAAGAGGCGAGGGTAAACAGCGCCGTCGCGATCGCGAATATCCGCGCCTGGCCGTAGCGGTCCGAGAGCCAGCCGGTAAGCGGCACCGTGATGGCGTTGGCGACCGCGTAGGAAGTGATGACCCAGGCGCCCTGGCTGGTCGCGGCGCCCAGATCTCCGGTGATCGCGGGCAAGGATACGTTGGCGATGGTCAGGTCGAGCACCTGCATGAAAGTGGCCATCGCCAGCAGCAGCGTCAGCAGTACCGGCGTTCGATGCTCGGCGGCAGGCGCCGTGCTCGGCAGGGCGCGCGCGCTGGCCACGGGACTTTAGTGCGCGCCGGACTTGGGTTGAGCGGGTTCGGCCGGTTGCTTCGACGACCGGGGAAGCGCGCGCGCATCGCCGCCGTTCGCCTTGATCACTGCGGCCACGCGCTGGTCGGCGAGTTCGGCGAGCGAGGCATACGCCTTGGTCTGGTAGGCGGGCGCGGTGCGCGCGGCCATGGGCCGAAGCTCGCCATCGCGCTCATGCGTGTCGACTTCGACCTCCATCGACAGGCCGAGCTGCAGCGGGTGCTGCGCCAACTCGGCCGGATCGAGCGCGATGCGCACCGGTACGCGCTGCACCACCTTGATCCAGTTGCCGGTCGCGTTCTGCGGCGGCAGCAGGGCGAAGGCGCTGCCGGTGCCGGCGCCGAATCCGGCCACCCGCCCGTGGAATTCGACTGCGCTGCCGTAGATGTC
>DAIRFM010000193.1:1986-4489 GCA_036795025.1 Burkholderiales bacterium
ATGAGATTGATGGAAAGTTCCAGTTCGTGTGCGCGCAGATTCGCCTGCAAACTCTGCTGCTCGAGCAGCGGCGCCTCGGCGGCGAGCACCTGCAGATAGCTGCCGATGCCGGCGCGGTAGCGCGCGAGCGCGAGCTGGTAGGCTTGCCGTGCGGTCGTGAGCGCACTGTCGAGTTGGACGCGCTGCGCATCGACCGACCGCAGGGACGCCAGCTGATCCACCACTTCGCGCAGGGCATCGATCAGCGTCTGGTTGTACTGCTCGAGCGCAAGGTCGTAGTCGGCGTCCTTCGCGGCAAGATTGCCGCGAAGGCGCCCGCCGTCGAAGAGGGGCAGCCGCAGTGCCGGGCCGAATGTCGGAATTTCGCTGCCCCGAGTCAGGAGCTTGGAGAAGGTGATGCTCTGCACGCCGACGAGCGCGGCGAGATTGACGCTGGGGTAGAACTGCCCCTTGGCCGCCTCGATGTCGCGGCGCGCGGCCTCGACGCGCCAGCGCTGCGCCACCACGTCGGGCCGCCTGCCGAGGAGGTCCGACGGCAGCGCCGAAGGCAGCGCAAGCCCCCCTCCTTGCATGCGCGGGCGCGCGATGGCGAGGCCGCGGTCGGGGCCCTGGCCGAGCAGCGCCGCCAGCAGGTTGCGTCCTAGCGCTATTTCCTCCTCCGATTGAGCGATGCGCTGGCGCGCGGCCGGGATCGATACTTCCGCCTGCTTCAGCTCGACGTCCGAGTCGAGGCCCGCGGTTACGCGCTGGCGGATGAGATCGAAAATCGCCTGGCGCTGTGCCAGCGTGGCCTGTGCGAGCTCGAGCTGCTCGAAGCTGCGCCCGAGCTGCGCGTAGGCGCGCGCGACGCTGGCCGCGAGCAGCAGGCGCATGGCATACGCATCCACCTCGGCCGCCCGGACCTGCCCCAGCGCGGCATCGTAGGCCGCGCGGTTGCGGCCCCACAGATCGAACTCGTAACCGAAACTCGCGGCAAGCTGGGTCTGCGTGTGCCATGAACCGGCGATCGGCGGCGGGAAGATGCCGTTGCTGGAGTAGCGCTGGCGGGTGACGTCGGCGCCGGCGCTCGCCTGCGGCGCCAGCGCCGCACCGGAACTTGCCGCGAGCGCGACCGCCTTGTCGATCCGTGCCCGCGCGCTGCCCACGCCCGGGTTGCCCGCGAGCGCTTCGGCGATCAGCGCATCCAGTTGCGGATCGCCGAAGCGCTGCCACCATTCGGCCGTGGGCCAGGCGGCGGGCGAGAGCCTCGCGCCGGCGAGCGAGCGGCTCGCCGCCAGACCGGCAGCGTCGGCTTGAACGGCCTTCGGCGCGAGCCCGTCGAAATTGGCGCAGGCTGCGGTGAGCAGAGCGGCGAGCAGGGAGGCGAGGGGGACGCGGAGTCCGGATTGCACCATGTCTCTTCTGTGCCGGGTCAGCATCACGCGTTGGCGACCATGCGCTTGAGCAGATCTTCGAGCTGGCGCGCGTCGCTCTTGGAAAATCCGTGCAGCAGGTGGTTGAACACCTCCACCAGAGCTTCGAGAATCCTGGGGTAGAGCCGCTTGCCTTCGGCCGTCAGCTCCAGGCGCGCCGTCCTGCGATCGTCCTTGGCGCGCACGCGTCGCAGCACGCCTTTTTTCTCCAGCCGGTCGAGCAGCCGCGTCATCGCGCCGGGATCGTAGATCAGGATCTTGCACAACTCGGCCGCGGTGGAAGCGGCGCCGTCGCCCAGCAGCATGACCACGATCCATTGCGCGTGGCTGATGTCGAGCGGGGCGAGCTTCCGGTCGATCGCTTCGACGATGGTCCGGCGCGCGCGGCCGATGTAGGCGCCGACTCCCTGGCTGGGGCGGAAGGTTTCGATGTCGTAGATTGGCTGCATCGGCAAACGGCATGCGGAACGGGGGGAGCCGATGCTAATTGCCTAGGCAAGTATTGTCAAGGCAATGGTGGCTGGGGCAAAGACCCCTGTTTCTTGTCATCCTGAGCCCCCCTCCGGGGATAAACTTCGCGAAGGATCTGCTTTTGAAATGAATCGATCATCAATAGTGTCAACGCATCACCATGGTTCGATCCACGGCCGCAGATCCATTTCATGCGTCCACGCGTTGCGCGGCTGCAGGTGCAGTTGCCAATAGCTTTCGGCGATGGCCTCGGGATCGACGATGCCCTCCTGCTGTTTCAGGGCGTAGCGCTGCGGAAAATTCTCCCTGGTGAACTCGGTGTCGATGGCGCCGTCGACGATGATCTGCGCCACGTGGATGCCTTTCGGGCCCAGTTCACGCGCCATGCTCTGCGCCAGCGCCCGCAGCGCATGCTTGGCTCCGGCAAACGCGGCGAAACCTTCGCGGCCGCGCAGGCTGGCCGTCGCGCCGGTGAAGAAAATCGAGCCGCGCCCGCGCGGAAGCATCGCTTTTGCGGCTTCGCGCCCCACGAGAAAGCCGCCAAAGCAGCCCATTTCCCACACCTTGTAATACACCCGCGCCGTGGTCTCGGTGATGGGGAAGCGCACATTGGCGCCGAT
>DAIRFM010000194.1:0-4489 GCA_036795025.1 Burkholderiales bacterium
GCTGCACTTCGGCTCGCTGGTCGCCGCGGTGGGCAGCTACCTGGAAGCGAAAAGCCGCGGCGGCGCATGGCTGGTGCGCATGGAAGACCTCGATCCGCCGCGCGAGCAGCCGGGCGCGGCCGAGCGGATACTGCGCACGCTCGAAGCCTGCGGCATGAACTGGGACGGCAATATCATGTACCAAAGCAAACGCGGCGAAACGTATCGCGCCGCGCTTGCGCGCCTTGAAGCGCAAGGCCTGGTCTATGTCTGCGGCTGTTCCAGGCGGGAAATCGCAGACTCGGGCCTGGGTCCGGATGGCGCGCTCATTTACCCCGGCACCTGCCGCAATGGCCTCGCGCCCGGAAAAACGCCTCGCGCCACCCGGGTGCGCGTCGATCATGAGACGATCGAATTCGAGGATGCCGTGCAAGGAAAGATACGCCAGGATCTCGCCGCCGAAGTCGGCGACTTCGTGCTGCTGCGCGCCGACGGGCTGTATGCCTACCAGTTGGCGGTGGTGGTCGATGATGCCGAACAGGGGATCACCGATGTGGTGCGCGGCGCCGACCTGCTCGATTCGACGCCGCGGCAGATTTATCTTCAGCGTCTGCTCGACCTGCCCGCGCCGCGTTACCTGCACCTGCCGGCGGCGGTGAATGCTGCCGGAGAAAAACTCTCCAAGCAGACGCGGGCGCCGCCGATGGATGAAAGCAATCCAGTGCCCGTGCTGGCGCAAGTCATGGATTTTCTCGGCCAGGCCCCGCCCGCGCAACTTCGCCGCGCGCCGCTCGCCGAGTTCTGGCGCTGGGCGCTCGCGCATTGGGATGCGAAGCACATTCCGCGCCAGCGCAGCCTGCCTGCGCCCTAGCGTTTCGAAAACAGCGAACGAATCGAACCCGGCGGCAGCATCACTGTGGCGAGCGCCAGCAGCACCAGCCCCAGGGCGGCGAAATCCTGCCAGTGCGGCCGCTCGGAGAGCACCAGCATGCCGCTGAATACTCCCACCACCGGAGTCATCAGCGAGGACAACGAGGACACACCCACCGGCACCGTCGTGACGATCTTGTACCAGGCCCAGTGGCAGAACACGAATGCGACCAGAACATTGTAGGCAAGCGCAACGGCCGGCCACAGTGTCAGCGGGTGCAGCTTGTGCATGTCGAATGCCAGCGCCCCGGCGTAGATCGGAATGCCGCCGATCAGCAATTGCCAGGCGGTGAGCGAGGTGACGGGCAGATCGATCGGATAGCGCTTCATCATCACCGTGCCTATCGCCCAACTGAGCGCTCCCGACACCATCAACAAAGTGCCCTTGGGAGCAGCCTGCACCGCCCGCAGCTCGACCGAAAGCAAAAGCAGCATGGCGCCCATGCCCAGGCCGACACCGACTATCCGGCGCGCAGTGATCCGCTCTTTCAGCAACCAGGCCGAGAGCGGCACACTCCACAGCGGCATGGTGTAGGCCAGGATCGCCGCGCGGCCGGAAGACATGTAGCCGATGCCGTAGGCGATGCATACGTTCCACACCGTGATGTTGAACAGCGCGATCAGCAGCAGCCTGCCCCATTGGCCGCGCGGCACCCGCAGCGGCAGCCGGGCGTAGGCGGCTATGGCGAACAGGCCTGCCGCGCCGCCCAGCAGACACACGCTGCGAAAACTGAACACCGGTATTTCGGTAAGCGCGAGCTTGATCATGGGCCAGTTGAAACCCCAGCCCAGAGTGAGCGCCACCAGCACCCACAGGATCGAAGCCGGAAACCCGTGATGCTCCTGGCGGTTCAAGCTTTTTTCTCGGCCTGCAACGCAAGTTCGACTGCGCGCAGGTCGGCGCTGGCGTAATCGAGTTCGCCGCGCTGCACGAGAGCGCACAGTTGCTCGAATTCGGCAGTGTCCAGGCTCTCGATGCGCCGCTTCACCCAGTCCGCTGCGCTCGCGGCGATCAGGCGCCGCACGCGGCCCCCATGCGACAGCCGCTGGCTGGCGCAGGCTGCCGCATGCCGCTCGATCAGGTCGGCCAGTTCCGGCACACCGTCGCCGCTGGTGGCGACAGTGCGCACGACCTGCGGCGTCCAGGCGTCGTGATGGCGCAGCGACAGCATCCCGAGCAACTCGCGTTCGGTTCGGTCAGCGAGCGGCAGGTCGGCTTTGTTCACCACCAGAATATCGGCGATCTCGAGGATGCCGGCTTTGAGCGCCTGCACCTCGTCGCCGAGGCCAGGCGGGCAGACCACGATGCGCGTGTCGGCGACTTCCGCCACCTCGACCTCGGACTGACCGGCGCCCACGGTCTCGACGATGATGTGGTCATAGCCGGCGGCGTCGAACAGGTCGATCACCCGCGCCGTGGTGCGCGACAGGCCGCCGCCATGGCCGCGCGAGGCGAGCGAGCGGATGAACACGCGCTCGTTCGCCTGGTGCTCGCCCATGCGGATGCGATCGCCGAGTATGGCGCCGCCGGAGAACGGACTCGAGGGATCGACCGCCACCACCCCGATTCTGGCGCCGCGCGCGAGCCATTCGCCGATCAGCGCGTTGACCAGCGTGGACTTGCCCGCGCCGGGGGGACCGGTGATGCCCAGCACGCGCGCGCGTCCGAGATGCGGCTGCAGTTCGTGCAGCAGCGCCTTGCCCGCGGCGGTCTCGTTCTCCACCGCCGACATGGCGCGCGCCAGCGCGCGGCGCTCGCCGGCGAGAATGGCGGCGAGTGCGTTTGCATGGGGCTCAGCGTTCATGCAGAGATTGCCATACCCAGCCCTTCAGACCATGACCAGCGGCTGGCCGAAACCGAGTTCGCGCCGCAGGGTCGCGCAAATCTCGCCGTGGGTACAGCCGGCTTCGGCTGCCTCGACCACGCGCGCGAAAATGTTCTGTTTCGGATCGCCTGCGGCGGATGCGAGGCGGTCCCGCGCGGTTTGCACCGCGGCCTGCGAGCGCTGCTCCTTGTACGCCTTGAACGCGGCGATATGCGAGCGCATCTTCACCGGGTCGGGCGTGGGCAAGGCCTGGCGCTCGCTTTTGCCTTCTTCCACCTGATAGGCGTTGACCCCGACCACCGTCTGCTCGCCCGACTCGATTTTTTCCTGAAAGCCGCGCGCCGATGCGCCGATCATTTTCTGCACCAGGCCCTGCTCCACCGCGGCGTACATGCCGCCGGTGGCCTCCACCTGCGCCATGATGCCGAGGATTTTCTGCTCCATCTCGTCGGTGAGCGACTCGATGTAGTAGCTCCCGCCCAGAGGATCGATCACGTCGGTGAGGTGCGCCTCCTCGCGCAGGATGTTCTGCGTACTGACGGCGATGCGCGCGCCGAATTCGGTCGGGCAGGACAGCGCCTCGTCGTAGGCGTCGGTATGCAGCGACTGCAGCCCGCCGAAGATGCCGGCCATGGCCTGCACGGTGACGCGCGCGATGTTGTTGAGCGGCTGCTGCCGCGTGAGATCGACGCCCGAGGTCTGGCCGTGGAACTTGAAGCGCCAGGAGCGCGGATCGCGCGCGCCGAAGCGCTCGCGCGTGATGCGCGCCCAGATGCGCCGGCCGGCGCGGAACTTGGCGATCTCCTCGAACAGGCTGACCGATATGTCGAAGAAAAAAGTGAAGCGCGGCAGGAAGGCATCCGGCTCCATGCCGCGCGCCCTGCAGTCCTCGGCGTACTGGATCGCCGAGGACAGGGTGAAGGCCATCGCCTCGGCCGGCGTGGCGCCGGCCTGCTGCATGTGCTGCCCCACCACCGACATCGGGTTCCAGTTGGGCACGTGCCGGTTGCAGAATTCGATGTGGTCGGTGAGGATGCGCCGCGCGCCGGGGAGCGCAATGCGGAAGAACATGTGGTTGGCGACGAAGTGGCTCAAGTAGTCGCTCTGGTTGGAAGTGCCGCTGATGGCGCGCCAGTCGACGCCGCGCCTTTTCGCGGTCGCGAGCAGGAATGCGAGCAGGGTAAACGGCGAAGGATCGTTCATGGCGCAGGAGGTGCGCGCCAGATCCACGCCGGCGAGGCACTGATCCATGTGCTCCACCGTGTTCGCCACCACGCCGCAGGTGCCGAGCAACTCGGCGTGAACCTCGTCCATGTCATAGCCGCGGAACACCGAATTGCAGGGGATGAGCGACACCGCGGTGGCGCCTTGCGCGAGCACATCCAGCAGGCGCGCGTTGTAATCAAGCGGCGTGCCGAGGCCGATCAGCTGGCGCTGGGTCCAGGTGCGGCCGCGGTGCATGCTGGCATAGATGCCGCGGGTGTAGGGCGGCTGGCCCGGATAGCCGAGATCGGCGGCATAGTCGCCCTGCCGGTCCTGCGGCGTGTACAACGGCTTGACTTCGATGCCGGAACGGTTGCGCGCGGGCTTGTCGCTGCCCACGCTCGCGGCATATTCGCGCTGCCAGCGCTCGGGCCCGGTTTCGCGTTCGGACAGTTTGCCTGCGTCCAGGGGCTTGTTCATCTGCGTCTCCTCGTCAAAATCCGTAACGAGACGAGGGGATAACTCCCCTCGTGCTCCCCTAAATCAGGCCG
>DAIRFM010000195.1:0-4488 GCA_036795025.1 Burkholderiales bacterium
CCTCTATCCGATGGACGACCTGGAAGCGGCGGAGTTTCTGGTGGACAAGATCCGCGCGACCAAGAACAACGCGGATTTCTTTGATTCAATGCGCCGCGGGTAAGCCAGATTCACGACTGAATCCTCCGCGCCTTTGGGGGCGTATGCGCCGAACGGCCATTGCGCGCTGCGCGCGCCAACCGTGTTTTCTGTACGGATGAAAAGCGCATCCGTACAGAAAACACGGTTATGGATAAAAGCAACAAACGGCTGGAGTTGTCTTTATACAAGAGCGGTCGCCACAGTTCGAGCTACCCGGATAGCGCTTGCTTAGCGCATTGATTTCTGGGATAATTGCTGCCTTTCGCGGCTCCTATTCCCGGACCGCGTCAAAGGAAAAAACCATGAAAACCGACATCCATCCTGCTTATCACGAAATTCAGGTCACCTGCAGTTGCGGCAATACTTGGCAGACACGCTCGACTATGAGCAAGGCCCTGCACGTCGAGGTGTGCTCCAACTGCCACCCGTTCTACACCGGCAAGCAGAAAATCGTCGACACCGCCGGCCGCGTGGAAAAATTCCGCCAGAAATACGCGAAGAAGCCGGTGGCCACGGCCAAAGTGGAAACCGAGACCAAAGCCGCCTGATTTCGAGCCTGTCCCGGAAAAGGCAGCTTCGGCTGCCTTTTGTGTTTGCGGGCAGCTTCGGCTGCCTTTTTTATTTTCCGGCCGGTGCAAGCGGCTAAAATAAGGCGGGTCCTGAATCAAGGGGCGACGCCCCCTTGGGAATCTCCCGGGTCAGAGGAACTTTGATCGGGGAGTGCATCGTTCAGAGGTTGCGTAGAGCATGAAGTCGCGCATCAACGCCATGTGTCCCGCGGGCGAGTCACGGCCGGGGCAGGCCGTCAGGACGGTCGAATAGTGGCCGGCACACGCATCGCGCTGCCGCTGGCGCGCATTCCCCTGCTGATTCTGGTCGCGGTCTGGCTGCTGCCCGGCCTGATCGGCCACGATCCCTGGAAGAGCTACGACGCCGTCGGCATCGGCATCGCGCACCAGTTCGCGAGCCACGGCGATTGGCTGCTGCCGCGGCTGGCGGGCGAACACTACTCCGGCGACGGCCCCCTGTTCTACTGGATCGCCGCGGCGTTCGCCAAGCTGCTGGGTGGGCTCTTCGCGCAGCATGACGCGGCGCGCCTGGCGGGCGGCGCCTGCATCGCTTTGACGCTCCTGTTCCTGCGCCTTGCGGGACGCGCGTTCCACGATAACGGCCGCCACGATAGCGACAGACGCGACGACGACAGCCATGGCCGCGGCGACAGCGTGATGCTCCTGTTCATGGGCTGCACCGGCCTGCTGCTGCATGCGCACGAGACCATCAACGAAACTGCGCTGCTCGCCGGCCTCGCCTGCGCCTACTATGGCGCCACGCTGGTGCCGAAGCGACCGTACGCGGCCGGCATCGCGCTTGGCTGCGGACTGGGCGCGGCCTTTCTCGCCGCGGGGTTCGCACCGATCCTGCCGCTGCTCGTCGCGCTGCTCGCGACGCCATTGTTCGTGCCGGATTGGCGCAGCCGCAGTGCCGCGCTCGCCCTCGCGTGCGGCCTGGCCGTGCTGCTGCCCTGGCTCGCGCTGTGGCCGGCGCTGCTCTATGCGCGTTCGCCCGAGCTATTCGCCGCTTGGTTGTACCAGGCCAATCTGGCTGCGCTGGCGCGCGGGCCCAGCCTGGCCGCGACTGCCTACGCTTTCAAAACGCTCGCCTGGTTCGCCTTTCCGGCATGGCCGATCGCGCTTTGGGCGGTATGGCTTTACCGCAGGAAGCCGGGCTCGGCCGGCGTGTCAATGCCGCTGATCGCACTGATCGCCGGACTGGGAATCGCCTGCCTTGCGCGCTCGCGCGGCGAATTGCCGCTGTTGCCTCTGCTGCTGCCGCTCGCCCTGCTCGGCGGGCAGGTGCTGCACGATCTGCGCCGCGGCGCGGCCAATTCGCTCGCCTGGTTCGGCACCATGACTTTCAGCCTGCTCGGCGGCCTGATCTGGCTTGGCTACTCGGCACTGCAGACGGGCTTTCCGCCACGCATCGCCGCCAACGCGGCGCGGCTCGAGCCGGATTTCGTGTCGCAATTTGCCTGGCTGCCGTTGATCACCGCAGGCGTGATAACGCTCGCCTGGATCGCGCTGATCCTCAAGAGCGAGCGTTCGCCCCGGCGCAGCGTCACTTTCTGGGCCGCCGGCCTCGCGCTGTTCTGGGCGCTGACGATGCTGTTGTGGCTGCCCTGGATCGACTATGGCAAGAGCTACCGCAAGGTGGCGCAGGCGCTGCAGGCGAGCCTGCCCAAACACCCGGGCTGCATCGCCAGCCAGGGCCTGGGCGAGGCGCAGCGCGCCGCGTTCGACTACCATGCAGGCATCGTCACCGAGCGCACCGAAATCGGCGCCCGCCACGACTGCCGGCTGCTGTTGATACAGGACAATGCCGGCCAGCGCGAACCGGGTCCCGTCGGGCACTGGAAAAAAATCTGGGAAGGCAACCGCGCGGGTGACCGCACGGAAAAATTCCGGCTGTATGCGAAAGAAAAAACGACGCCATGAGTAAGCTTACGCTTAGCCCCGCGTGGAAAGCGCTGCACTCGCACCAGGCCGAAATGGCGGACGTGCGCATGCGCGATCTGTTCGCGCGCGACCCCGAGCGCGCGCAGAAATTCCGCCTGCAGGCGGGCGCGCTGCTGCTCGATTACTCCAAGCACCGCGTAACCGACGCCACGCTCGCGCTGCTCATCGATCTGGCGCGACAAGCGGATGTCGAGCGCTGGCGCACGCGCATGTTCGAAGGCGAGCACATCAATACGAGCGAAGACCGCGCCGTGCTGCACGTGGCGCTGCGCTCCGGGCTGAAGGTGTTCCCTGCGGGCAGCGATGTCATGCCGCTGGTGCGCGAGGCCAAGGAGCGCATGCGCGCCTTCAGCGACGCCGTTCGCAGCCAGCGCCTGCTGGGCCATAGCGGCAAGCCGATGCGCACGGTGATCAACATCGGCATCGGCGGCTCCGACCTCGGCCCGCGCATGCTCGCCCGGGCGCTCGGGCGCCAAGCGGATGCGCCGCAGTCGCTTTCGTTTGTCGCCAATGCCGATCCGGACGACCTCGCGCGCGCGCTGGCGCAGGCGCAACCGGAGACGACGCTGTTCGTCGTCGCCTCCAAGACCTTCACCACCGGCGAGACCCTGGCCAACGCGAATCTGGCCAAATCCTGGCTCACCAAGGCGCTGGGGAGCGAGACTGCGGTGGAAAAACATTTCGCCGCGGTCACCGCCAATACCAAGGCTGCAGCCGCCTTCGGCATCGCGCCCGAGTTGTGCTTCCCGCTGTGGGACTGGGTGGGCGGGCGCTATTCGGTCTGGGGGACGGTGGGACTGCCCGTGGCCATCGCCGTCGGCATGGACCGGTTCGAGGAACTGCTCGCGGGCGCGCGCGCCATGGACGAACATTTCCTCAGCGCGCCGCTCGAAGCCAACATGCCGGTGCTGCTGGCGCTGCTCGGCATCTGGTACGCCAATTTCTTTGGCGCGAAGACGCATGCCGTGCTGCCCTACGCGGAAGCCCTGCGCGAGCTGCCGGCCTACTTGCAGCAACTGGAAATGGAATCGAACGGCAAGGGCGTGGATCGCGACGGGCAGCCGGTGGATTACGCCACCGTGCCGGTGATCTGGGGCTCGGTGGGCACCAACAGCCAGCACGCCTTCCATCAGTTGCTGCACCAGGGCACGCACCTGGTGCCCTGCGATTTCCTGGTGCCGGCCGCCGGTACCGGCGCGGCGGCCGAGAATGCGCTGGCGCAGGCGGCCGCGCTGATGGCCGGCAAGGATGCAGCCGAGCCGCACCGGCGCTTCGACGGCAACCGGCCATCCTCCACCCTCATGTTCAAGGCGATCGACCCGCACACTCTGGGACAGTTGCTCGCGCTGTACGAGCACAAGGTATTCGTGCAGGGTATCATCTGGAACATCAACAGCTTCGACCAGTGGGGCGTGGAGCTCGGGAAAGACATCGCGCGCACCCTTTCGGCGCAACCCGCCGGCGGCGCGGCCGTACCCGGGCTGGATGCCTCCACCAACGCCATGCTCGCGCGCCTGCACGACTGGCGCAACTGACGTGATCTGCATGGAAACTCAAATCAAACCGCTCGATTCCTACCGCAAGCACTGGGCGCAGCGCTTCGGCATCGCCCCTTTCCTGCCGATGTCGCGAAGCGAAATGCAGGCGCTCGGCTGGGACTCGTGCGACATCATCATCGTCACCGGCGACGCCTACATCGATCATCCGAGTTTCGGCATGGCGCTGGTGGGGCGGCTGCTCGAAGCGCAGGGATTCCGCGTCGGCATCATCAGCCAGCCCGACTGGCACTCGGCCGAGGACTTCAAGCGGCTGGGCAAACCAAACCTGTTCTTCGGCGTCACCGCCGGCAACATGGATTCGATGGTCAACCGCTATACCGCCGACCGGAAAATCC
>DAIRFM010000196.1:0-4463 GCA_036795025.1 Burkholderiales bacterium
GGAGGCGGCAGCATGAAAATCGCTATCGCCGGCAGTTCCGGGCGCATGGGCCGCACCCTGATCGAGGCGGTGTTGTCGAGCAAGGACCTGAAGCTGTCCGCGGCGCTGGAAGTCGCGGGCAGCCCTCACCTCGGCAAGGACGCGGGCGAGGCCTTGGGTAGCGCCTGCGGCGTCGCCATCAGCGCGGACTATGCGGCCGGTATCGCCGCCTCCGACTGCCTGATCGACTTCACCCGGCCCGAGGGCAGCCTGCTGCACCTGGATGCCTGCGTGAAGTCGGGCACGAAGATGGTGATTGGCACGACGGGTTTCAGCGCCGAGGGCAAGCAGCGTATCGTCGCTGCGGCGAACCGGATTGCGATCGTGTTCGCGCCCAATATGGCCGTCGGCGTCAACGCCACATTCAAATTGGCCGAGGTCGCGGCGAAAATCCTGGGCGACGCTTACGACGTCGAGATCATCGAAGCGCACCACCGGCACAAGGTCGATGCGCCCTCGGGCACGGCGCTGAAGCTGGGCGCGGTGGTCGCCGCGGCGCTGGGCCGCGACCTGAAAAGCTGCGCTGTGTACGGGCGCGAGGGCGACACCGGGGAGCGCGACCCCAAGAGCATCGGCTTTCACGCGATCCGCGGCGGCGACATCGTGGGCGAGCACACCGTGATTTTCGCCGGCAGCGGCGAGCGCGTCGAAGTGACGGTGCGCTCGCAAAGCCGCATGACCTACGCCGCGGGCGCGCTGCGCGCGGCGCATTTCCTGCGCGGCAAGGCATCGGGTCTGTACGACATGCAGGACGTGCTTGCGCTGAAGTAAGCGCCGGAAGTTCGGGGCCGGGCCTTGGCGGGATTGGTTGGGTTGTTTCCCCCGCTCCCATCGCGCCGGGAGGTTTGGCGCGAGATCGGGTTCCGGGTTATAATCATAAAGTTTGACGGGACGGAACGGAGGCTGTTCCTGTCCCGTTTCTGTATATAAATCCTGGAGTTAGCCGTGTCCTCGCTGTCCCCGCCCGCTATCCTTGCGCTCGCCGACGGGACGGTATTTCACGGCTCTGGCATCGGCGCCGCCGGCAGCACGGTAGGCGAGGTGGTGTTCAACACCGCCATGACCGGCTACCAGGAAATCCTCACCGATCCCTCCTATTGCCGTCAGATCGTCACGCTGACCTATCCGCATATCGGCAACACCGGCATCAACCGGGAAGACCAGGAATCGGCGCAAGTGCATACGGCCGGCCTGGTAATCCGCGACCTGCCGCTGCGCGTATCGAACTGGCGCAGCGAGCAAAGCTTGTCCGATTATCTCAAAGCCAGCAAGATCGTCGCGATCGCCGGCATCGACACGCGCAAGCTCACGCGCATTCTGCGCACCAATGGCGCTGAAGCAGGATGCCTCATTTCTGCCGCCCGGGGCGGGGCGCTCGCCGAGGCGGACGTCGCGCGCGCCCTCGCCATGGCGCGCGAGTTTCCCGGCCTCGCCGGCATGGATCTGGCTAAGGTGGTGTCCGCGCGCGAGCGGTTCGAGTGGAACGAGGGCGCGTGGGAACTGGGCAAAGGCTATCGCAAGATCGACAGCCATCGTTTTCATGTCGCCGCGTATGACTACGGCATGAAGCGCAATAGCCTGCGCCTTCTGTCCGAACGCGGCTGCAAGGTGACGGTGTTCCCGGCGCAGACGCCGGCAAAGGCCCTACTCGCGGCCAAGCCCGACGGCGTGTTCCTCTCCAACGGTCCGGGCGATCCCGAGTCCTGCGATTACGCCATCGAGGCGGTACGGGAAATCGTTGCGACCGGCATGCCGACATTCGGCATCTGCCTGGGGCATCAGTTGCTGGGCCTTGCTTCGGGCGCGAAGACCATGAAGATGAAGTTCGGCCACCACGGTGCCAATCACCCGGTGAAGGACCTCGACACGGGTAAGGTGGTGATCACCAGCCAGAACCACGGCTTTGCGGTCGATCCGGCGACGTTGCCGGCCAATCTGCGGCCGACCCACGTATCGCTGTTCGATGGCAGCCTGCAGGGCATGGCGCGCACCGACCGGCCCGCGTTCTGCTTCCAGGGCCATCCCGAGGCAAGCCCCGGCCCGCACGACATCGGTTACCTGTTCGACCGCTTCGTGAAGTTGATGGAAGACAAAAAAGCATGAACCGCCAAGGACGCAAAGGTATTGTTTCGTTCCGCTTTTCCTTGGCGTCTCTCGCGTCCTTGGCGGTCGGTCTCTAATGCCAAAACGCACCGACATCCGCAGCATCCTGATCATCGGCGCCGGCCCGATCATCATCGGCCAGGCCTGCGAGTTCGACTATTCCGGCGCGCAAGCCTGCAAGGCGCTGCGCGAGGAGGGCTATAAGGTCATCCTGGTCAACTCCAATCCGGCGACCATCATGACCGATCCGGAGATGGCCGACGTCACCTATATCGAGCCGGTCCAATGGCAGATGGTCGAGTCCATCATCGCCAAGGAGCGGCCGGACGCGCTGCTCCCGACGATGGGGGGGCAGACGGGGCTGAACTGCGCGCTCGACCTGGCGCGGCACGGCGTGCTGGAAAAATACGGCGTGGAAATGATAGGTGCCTCGCGCGAGGCCATCGACAAGGCCGAAGACCGCGAGAAATTCAAGCAGGCGATGAAATCCATCGGCCTGGACTGCCCGCGCTCCATGCTCGCGCACAGCCTGGAAGAGGCGCTGCAGGTGCAGGCGGCAATCGGCTACCCGGTGGTGATCCGGCCCTCGTTCACCCTGGGCGGCTCTGGCGGCGGCATCGCCTATAACCGCGAGGAGTTTATGGCGATCTGCGAGCGCGGCCTGGATGCCTCGCCGACCAAAGAGCTGCTGATCGAGGAATCGGTGATCGGCTGGAAAGAGTTCGAGATGGAGGTGGTGCGCGACAAGGCCGACAACTGCATCATCATCTGCTCCATCGAGAACCTGGATCCCATGGGCGTGCACACCGGCGACTCGATTACCGTCGCCCCGGCGCAGACGCTGACCGACAAGGAATACCAGATCATGCGCAATGCCTCGATCGCGGTGCTGCGCGAGATCGGGGTGGAGACCGGCGGCTCCAATGTGCAGTTCGCGATCAATCCGGCCGACGGCAAGATGGTGGTGATCGAGATGAACCCGCGCGTGTCGCGCTCCTCGGCGCTCGCCTCCAAGGCGACCGGTTTTCCCATCGCCAAGGTCGCGGCCAAGCTCGCCGTGGGCTACACCCTGGATGAACTCGCGAACGAGATCACCGGCGGCGCGTCGCCGGCCTCGTTCGAGCCGAGCATCGATTATGTCGTCACCAAGATCGCGCGCTTCGCGTTCGAGAAGTTCCCCCAGGCAGACAGCCGTCTCACGACGCAGATGAAATCGGTGGGCGAGGTGATGGCAATCGGCCGCACCTTCCAGGAGTCGTTCCAGAAGGCATTGCGCGGCTTAGAGACCGGAGCCGACGGTCTGGACGAGAAGACCACCGATCCGGAGGTGCTCGAAACCGAGCTCGGCGACCCCGGTCCGGAGCGCATCTGGTACGTGGCCGACGCCTTCCGCTGCGGCCTCTCGTTCGAGCAGATCCAGGGCGATACGCACATCGATCCCTGGTTTTTGGCGCAGATCGAGGACTTGGTGAGGCAGGAAAGGGAATTGAAAGGGAAGCGCCTGGAAGACCTCGACGTGCGGGCGCTGCTCACCCTCAAGCGCAACGGCTTTTCCGACCGGCGCCTCGCCACCCTGCTTGCCACGACCGAGCGCAAGGTGCGCGAGCGCCGCCATGCGCTCAAGGTGCGGCCGGTGTACAAGCGCGTGGATACCTGCGCCGCGGAATTCGCAACCAATACCGCCTACCTGTACTCCACCTACGAGGAAGAGTGCGAAGCGAACCCGACCGGGCGCAAGAAGATCATGGTGCTGGGGGGCGGCCCCA
Organism: Burkholderiales bacterium; assembly: GCA_036795025.1. Lineage (GTDB taxonomy): Bacteria > Pseudomonadota > Gammaproteobacteria > Burkholderiales > SG8-39 > 2-12-FULL-64-23. Next base: position 3,909 of record DAIRFM010000196.1, read on the forward strand.
ACCGCATCGGCCAGGGGATCGAGTTCGATTACTGCTGCGTTCACGCCGCGCTCGCGCTGCGCGAGGACGGTTTCGAGACCATCATGGTCAACTGCAACCCGGAGACCGTTTCGACCGATTACGACACTTCCGACCGCCTCTACTTCGAGCCGCTCACGCTGGAGGACGTGCTCGAGATCGTGGACAAGGAGAAGCCCTACGGCGTGGTGGTGCAGTACGGCGGGCAGACGCCGCTGAAGCTCGCGCGCGACCTGGAGGCGAACGGCGTGCCCATCATCGGCACCAGCCCGGACATGATCGACGTGGCCGAGGACCGCGAACGCTTCCAGAAACTGCTGCACGATCTGGGCCTGAGGCAGCCGCCCAACCGGACCGCGCGCAACGAGGCCGACGCACTGCGGCTTGCCGCAGAAATCGGCTATCCGCTGGTGGTGCGGCCGAGCTACGTGCTCGGCGGCCGCGCCATGGAAATCGTGCACGAGCAGCGGGACCTCGAGCGCTACATGCGCGAGGCGGTGAAGGTCTCCAACGACTCGCCGGTGCTGCTCGACCGCT
>DAIRFM010000197.1:0-4457 GCA_036795025.1 Burkholderiales bacterium
TTCCACCACGAGCGCGCGCCGACAGTCCCGCGGCACCGCCAGGAGGAATAGCCCGCAGGCACCCGCTGCAGGTCCGGCCTATTCGGGTTTACACCGATTCGTGGTTGGTGCGGCAGCGGGTATCCTTGCGCCCCCAATAACCGATGGTCCCGAGACTGGTAGTCATGAGCCCCCTACGCATCACCGGGTTGGTCCTGGTCGCCGCTTCAATCGCCGGCGCGACCGCGGTTGCCGTGAATTCCGTGTCGCTTGGCGCCGAGCCGGCGCGGGCGGCTGCGCCGCGGGAACCCGGCATCCTGCGCTACCCCCCGGATGCACCCCAGCTCGCCGCGCTGAAAATCACCGCGGTGGAGGAACTGCCGGTGCCGCTTGCCGAGCCATTGAACGGCCGTATCGCCTATAACGAGAATTTCACCGCGCGCGTTTCTTCCCCAATTGCCGGTCGCATCGTTTCGATAAAGCTGCAACCCGGCGACACGGTGAAAGCGGGCGACGCCCTGGTCGCGCTCGATTCGCCCGATCTGGCGCAGGCAGTGGCGGACCTGCACAAGGCCGAGGCCGACGAGACGCGCAAGCGGCTTGCCTTCGAGCGGGCAAGGAAACTGCATGAGGGCGAAGTGCTCCCGCGCAAGGATTACGAATCGGCCGAAGCCGATCTGGCGCAGGCGCACGCTGAAATGCAGCGCGCGCAACTGCGTATGCGCAACCTCGTGCCCGCTGGCGGCGCGCGCGAGAACTACGTGCTGCGTGCCCCCATCGGCGGCGTCGTGTCGGAGCGCAAGGCCAACCCCGGCATGGAAGTGCGTCCCGATCTGCCCGATCCGCTGTACGTGATCACGGATCCGAAGCGCCTGTGGGTGATGATCGATCTGCCCGAGCGCAACCTGTCCAAGGTCCAGCCCGGCCATCCGGTCGCGGTGGAGGTCGATGCCTGGCCCGGCGAGCGCTTCGCCGGCACCATAGAAAAAATCGGGGAGACGGTGGACCCGGCGACGCGACGCATCCAGGTGCGCTGCAGCGTGCCCAATCCCGCGAGGAAGCTCAAGCCGGAGATGTATGCCCGCGTGACCTTGCTCGCCGACGAGAACCAGCGCGCGCTGCGCGTGCCCAACGGCGCACTCATCACCGAGGGGCTGTACAGCCATGTGTTCGTCGAAAAGAGCCCCGGCGTGTTCGAGAAGCGCCGCGTGACGCTGCGCCTGCAGGACCGCGACTACAGCTATGTCGCCTCGGGGCTCAGGCCCGGCGAGCGTGTCGTCGCCGGTGGCGCCTTGTTGCTGAATTCTGAGTTGGCGGCCGCCAACTAAAGACTAGGGGAAGGACAGAGGCGAGAACAACGTTCCATTCCCGCTCCGTTTCCCGCCCACTCTTCGCGTATTCCCAAGATGCTAGATCGCCTCGTCACCTTTGCCCTGCGCCAGCGCGTGTTCGTGCTGATCGCGACGGCGGCGCTGGTCGCGTTCGGCTGGAGAGCGCTTGCCAACCTGCCGATCGAGGCATTCCCCGACGTTCAGGACACCCAGGTCCAGGTGGTGACCCAATTCCCGGGTCAGGCGCCGGAAGAAGTGGAACGCTCGGTAACGCTGCCGATCGAGCGCGAGATGGCGGGCGTGCCGAGGATGACCCAGCTGCGCTCGGTATCCATCACCGGCTTGTCGGTGGTGACGCTGACGTTCTCCGACAATACCGACGACTACTTCGTGCGCCAGCAGGTACTGGAGAAGCTGCAGAACGTCAACCTGCCGCCGAGCGTCCAGCCGCAGCTCGCGCCGCTCTCGACCGCGGTAGGGGAAATCTACCGCTACATGATCGATGCTCCGGCGGACATGCCGGATTACGAGGTGCGCGCGCTGCAGGACTGGGTCATCCGGCCCGCGCTGCGCATCGTGCCCGGCATCGCCGATGTGGTCAGCTTCGGCGGCTCGATCAAGGAGTACCAGGTCAGGCTCGATCCCTACGCGTTGAAGAAGTTCGGCGTCACCATCGACCAGGTGGCGACCGCGCTTTCCGCCAACAGCGCGAATGCCGGCGGCGGCCTGCTGCGCCGCGGTGAGGAAGCGTTGGTAATCCGCGGCATAGGCTTGTTCCGGACTGCGGATGATATCGGCCAGGCCATCGTTTCCTCGCGCGGCGGCCGCACCATCCTGGTGAGCGATCTGGCCGAAAGCGTTGCCATCGGGCGCCGGCCGCTTTCCGGCGTGGTCGGATTCAACGACCGCGACAGCATCGTCGAGGGCATCGTGATGATGACCAAGGGTCAAAACACGACCACGGTGGTGAAAGATCTCGAAGCCAGCGTCGCGGAGGTGCAGGCGAAACTGCCCAAGGGCGTGCGCATCGCGCCTTTCTACAAGCGCACCGATCTCGTCCAGCACACCGTGCACACGGTGGTGGAGAATCTGGCGGTGGGCGCGCTGCTGGTGATCGCCATATTGATCATCTTTCTGCGCAACTGGCGCGCCGCCCTTATCGTCGCCTGCGTCATCCCGCTGTCGCTGCTCGCCGCATTCATCATGATGGACGCGCGCGGCGTGTCCGCCAATCTGATCTCGCTCGGCGCGATCGACTTCGGCATCATCATCGACAGCGCGGTGGTCCTGGTCGAAGCGCTGATGGTGCGCCTGGCCATGGCCCAGTCCGAGAACAATCCCGCGCACGCCGGCTACGGCTGGCGCCTGCAAACGCTGCGTCACACAGTAGTCGAGCTGGGCCATCCGATCCTGTTCGCCAAAGCGATCATCATCACGGCGTTCCTGCCGATCTTCACCTTCCAGCGGGTGGAGGGAAAGATCTTCTCGCCGGTAGCCATTACGCTGACTTTCGCGCTGCTCGGCGCGATCATGCTGACCATGACGCTAGTGCCTACCCTGCTCTCCTACACCATGCGGCGCGAGGATATGGCCGAGGCGCATTCCGAGTGGTTGCATGGTTTGCAGGAACGCTACCGGCGCTTGCTCGCATGGGCGCAAGGGCGCCGCAATCCGGTTTTGTTCGGCTCGGTTGCGTTGCTGGCGGTGTCGCTCGGACTGTCGCCGTTGCTGGGCAGTGAGTTCCTGCCCAAGCTGGACGAGGGCAACATCTGGCTCACCATCACCCTGCCGCCGTCGGCGTCGCTGGAGCGCACCAAGGAAGTCGAGCGCACGGTGCGCGCCATCCTGCGCTCCTACCCGGAGGTGGGCAATATCGTCACCCAGGTTGGCCGCCCCGACGACGGCACCGACCCCAAGGGGCCGAACAACCTGGAGATCCTCGCCGACCTGAAGCCCCGCAGCAGCTGGCGGTTTTCGAACAAGGAAGACCTGGTGGCCGACATGTCGAGGAAAATCCGCGTGCTGCCGGGGGTGCCGACCAACTTCTCCCAGGTCATTCAGGACAACGTCGAGGAGTCGCTCTCCGGCACCAAGGGCGAGATCAACGTCAAGGTCTTCGGCCCGGACCTCGAGATTCTGGAGAGCAAGGCACGGCAGATCGCCGCAATTCTCGGCGGCATTCGCGGCGCCACCGATGTCGCCGCGGTGCCGATCGGCGGCCAAACCGAACTCGACATCTCCGTCGACCGCGCGAGGATCGCGCGCTACGGCATCAACGTGGCCGATGTCAACAGCGTGATCCAGACCGCGCTCGCGGGCAGCGCGGTCAACGCCTTCTTCGAAGGTGACCGGCGTTTCGACGTGACCTTGCGCATCGCCGATACCTATCGCGATGCGGTCGACGACATCGCCCACCTGCAGGTGAGCTTGCCGGGCGGCACCGGCACGGTCGCCCTGGGCGACATTGCCACGGTAGCCGTGCGCCAGGGCGCATCACGAGTAAGCCGGCAGGGCGGTGGGCGCATCGCCCTGATCAAGAGCAACCTGCGCGGCCGCGACCTCGGCAGTTTCATCGACGAGGCACAGAAGAAGGTCGGCGAGCTGGTGAATCTGCCGCCGGGCTACACCCTCGCCTGGGGCGGGCAGTTCGAAAACCAGCAGCGCGCCAACCAGCGCCTGATGGTCATCGTTCCGCTGAGCGCGTTGCTTATATTTTCACTCCTGTTCTGGGCGTTCCGCTCGGTGAAAAAGGCCATCCTGGTGCTGGCGATGGTGCCTTTCACCCTGATCGGTGGCATCGTTGGCCTGGCGCTCGCCGGACTGCACCTGTCGATATCCGCGGCGGTCGGGTTCATCGCGGTGGCGGGCATTTCGGTACAGAACGGCGTCATCATGGTCGAACAGATCGTGGAATTCATGGAGCGCGGGGCGCCGCTTGCGAGCGCCGTGGTGGACGGCGCGGTGCTGCGCCTGCGCCCGATCCTGATGACGGCGCTCATGGCCGGGCTGGGCCTTTTGCCGGCTGCGCTGTCGCACGGCATCGGCTCGGAAACCCAGCGCCCGTTCGCGGTGGTGATCGTCGGCGGCATCGTCTCGGCCACCCTGTTCACCCTGCTGCTCCTGCCGCTGCTGTTCCCGTCCTTCGCC
>DAIRFM010000198.1:0-4453 GCA_036795025.1 Burkholderiales bacterium
AAGCCTGGCCATGACCGCGGCAGAAAATGCATTGAAGCCTGAGATCGTAGCGGGCGGCAGCCCCGCGCCCGACAAGAACGGCGACAACAACGCCGACAAAAACGATGACGTCAGCGGCGCGCTGCTGCCGGCGGCCGTGAAGAACGGCAATTCCGGCGGCGGTGGCGGCTTGCCGCCCGACTTCGCGCCGTTCTCGGGCGAATTCGGCGATACGCTGCCGCTCGCGAAATACGCGGCGCTGCAATATCTGCAATACGCGGTGAGCACGGTCAAGGATCGCGCGCTGCCGCGCGTCGCCGACGGCCAGAAGCCGGTGCAGGCGCGCATCCTCTACGCCATGTGGGAGATGAACGGGCGCGCCGGCACGCCGCGCAAGAAATCCGCGCGCGTGGTCGGCGACGTGCTGGGCAAGTTCCATCCGCATGGCGACGCCTCGGTCTACGACGCGATGGTGCGCATCGCGCAGGACTTCAGCCTGCGCTATCCGCTGGTGGACGGCGAGGGCAACTTCGGCTCGCGCGACGGCGACGAGCCGGCGGCGATGCGCTACACCGAGGCGCGGCTGACCAAATTCGCCGAGGTGCTGCTGGCCGAACTCGACAGCGGCACCGTGGATTTTGCGCCCAATTACGACGGCAGCATGGTCGAGCCGCAGGTGCTGCCCGCGCGCCTGCCGGTGGTGCTCCTGAACGGCGCCTCGGGCATCGCCGTGGGCATGGCGACCGAAGTGCCGAGCCACAACCTGAGCGAAGTCGCGAATGCCGCCATCGCCCTCATCCGCGAGCCCGAGCTCACGCTCGCAGGGGTGATGAAATACATCAAGGGTCCGGACTTCCCGGGCGGCGGCCAGATCATCACGCCGCGCGCCGAGATGCGCGAGGCCTATGCCAGCGGACGCGGCTCGGTGCGCGTGCGCGCGCGCTGGAGCGTAGAGCGGCTGGCGCGCGGACAATGGCAGATGGTGGTGCACGAACTGCCGCCGGGCGCCTCGTCGCGCAAAGTGCTGGAGGAAATCGAGGCCATCACCAATCCCCAGTCCCGGCCGGGCAAGAAGTCGCTCACCCCCGAGCAGCAGCGCGAAAAGCAGCTGGTGCTGTCCATGCTCGATCGCGCGCGCGACGAGTCCGACCGTACTCACCCGGTGCGCCTGGTGTTCGAGCCCAAGTCCTCGCGCCAGGACGAGAACGAGTTCGTCAATCTGCTGCTGGCGAAAACCAGCATGGAGACCAACGCCTCGATCAACCTGGTGATGGTCGGCCTCGATGGGCGGCCCACCGGCAAGAACCTGAAGGACATCCTCGCCGAGTGGCTGGAATTCCGCTTCGCCACGGTGACGCGGCGCTCGAGATTCCGCCTGGACAAGGTGCTCGACCGCATGCACGTGCTCGAAGGGCGCCTGCTGGTCTTGCTCAACGTGGACAAGGTGATCAAGCTCATCCGCAACTCCGACGACCCCAAACCCGACCTGATGCGCGTGTTCAAGCTCACCGATCGCCAGGCCGAGGACATCCTCGAAATGCGCCTGCGCCAGTTGGCCAAGCTGGAAAACATCCGGCTGGAGAAGGAACTCGACGGCCTGACGAAGGAGCAGAAGGGTCTGGAGAAAGTGCTGGGCAGCCGCAAGTCGCTGGAGGCGCTGGTGATCGAGGAAATCGAGGCCGACATCAAGGCCTTCGGCGACAAACGCCGCACGGTGATCGAAGAATCGGAAAAGGCGATGCTCGAGACGCCGGTGCTCGACGAACCGGCGACCGTGATTTTCTCGAAAAACGGCTGGGTGCGCTCGCGTCAGGGCCACGGCGTGGATCCAGTTTCGCTCTCGTTCAAGGAGGGCGACAGCCTGGCTGCGCTGCTACCCTGCCGCACCGTGGACCCGGTGATTTTCCTCGACTCAGGCGGCCGCGCCTACAGCGTGGAGGCGGCGAGCTTGCCGAGCGCGCGCGGCGACGGCGCGCCGGCCTCGTCGCTGGTGGAAGTGCAGGGCGGGGCCAAGATCATGCATTGCGTCGCGGGCAGGCCCGAGGGCAAGGTGCTGGTCGCCTCCAGCGGCGGCTATGGCTTTATCTGCAGCATCGGCGACATGGTCTCCAACCGCCGCGCCGGGCGCGAATTCATGAGCGTCGAAGCAGGCGAGACGCCGCTCGCGCCTTTCATCTTCGAGGATGCGCCGGGCAACCATGTCGTCGCGCTGTCCGGCGAGGGACGGTTGCTTGCCTTCGATATTTCCGAAATGCGCGCCATGACGAGGGGGCGCGGCGTGATCGTCATGGGCCTGGAAAAGGGCGAGAAGCTGCTCGCGGCAGCGGTGACGCGGCTCACCTCGGTCACGGTCAGCGGCATCGGCCGCGGCGGCAAGGAAAAAGCGCTGGAGATCAAAGGCGAAAAACTGCGCCACCATGTCGGCCACCGGGCGCGCATGGGACGCGTGCTGCCGGAGAAACTCAAGTCGCCGATGGGGCTCGCCATTCCGCCGAAACTGCAACTGGACGCTAAGTAGGCACTGCGCGAGCCCCGGAGGGGGTGCGCCTCCTCGGCTAGCCCCGCCTTCGGGGCACCGGCGCGCGAATTTGTGATCAGGACTCGATACTACTGCTGCAATGCGGTAAAATCACGCGTTTTTCGGCCAATTGACCTCGTCGCACCATGTCACTCATCGTCCAGAAATTCGGCGGTACCTCGGTGGGCTCGATCGAGCACATCAAGAACGTCGCCAAGCGCGTCGCCCGCTGGAAGGCGCAAGGGCACCGGCTGGTAATCGTCCCCTCGGCCATGTCGGGGGAGACCAACCGGCTGATCGCGCTCGCCAAGGAGATCTCGCCCGACCCCGACCCGCGCGAGCTGGACGTGATCGCCTCCACCGGCGAGCAGGTCACCATCGGCCTCTTGTCCATGGCGCTGATGGAGCAGGGGGTGAAGGCGAAGAGCTACACCGGCGCCCAGGTCAAGGTGCTCACCGACAGCGCGTTCACCAAGGCGCGCATAGAACGCATCGACGAGAATCGGGTGCGCGCCGATCTCGACGCGGGTTTCGTGGTGGTGGTCGCCGGTTTCCAGGGCGTGGACGTCGCCGGCAACATCACCACGCTCGGGCGCGGCGGTTCCGACACTTCGGCAGTGGCGCTGGCGGCCGCGCTCAAGGCCGACGAGTGCCAGATCTACACCGATGTCGACGGCGTCTACACCACCGATCCGCGCATCGTGCCGGAGGCGCGGCGCCTGGACACCATCACCTTCGAAGAAATGCTCGAGATGGCGAGCCTGGGCTCGAAAGTGCTGCAGATCCGCTCGGTCGAGTTCGCCGGCAAGTACAAAGTGAAGCTGCGCGTGCTGTCCTCCTTCGACGAGAAGGACGGCCCGGGCACGCTGATTACGTATGAGGAAGACGATAAAATGGAAAAAGCCGTTATTTCCGGCATCGCGTTCAACCACGACGAAGCCAAGATCACCGTCATGGGCGTGCCCGACCGCCCGGGCATCGCCTACCAGATACTCGGGCCGATCGGCGAAGCCAACATCGACGTCGACATGATCATCCAGAACGCCAGCGTCGATGGCATGACCGATTTCTCCTTTACGGTGCATCGCAACGAGTACGCCAAGGCGATGGAGGTGCTGAACAAGCAGGTGAAGAGCCACATCAAGGCGACCGACATCCGCGGCGACGCCAAGGTCTGCAAGGTGTCCCTGGTGGGCGTGGGCATGCGCACCCACGCCGGCGTCGCGGGAAAAATGTTCCGCACCCTGGCCGAGGAGGGCATCAACATCCAGATGATCTCCACTTCGGAGATCAAGATTGCGGTGGTGATCGACGAGAAATACATGGAGCTCGCGGTGCGGGCGCTGCATAAAGCCTTTGACCTGGATCAGCCGCGGTGATCCAGGGTGGCTTTCCACCTCGAGCAGCACACATGATATAGTTTCAAGCAGATCCGGAGAGGTGGCCGAGTGGTCGAAGGCGCGCCCCTGCTAAGGGCGTATATGCTCAAAACGCGTATCGAGGGTTCGAATCCCTCCCTCTCCGCCAGAATATATAGTAATATGCTGATTATATTCAGTTTATAATTAATACAGCATATCTACCCCCGATATTACCCCCGTTCATGTTCTGCGTTTTCATCCCGCGCCCACTTCCTGCGTCAGACGACGGATTAAACATCGCGCCGCGTGGCGCGTTATGGGAAGTGTTCAGTCCTCTCAGCGCGCACCGTTGCGGCGCGCATCCGCCTGTCCGAGCCGCTGCTGCGCGGCGCTTACTTCTTGGTTCAATGCCTGAATGCGGTTGCGCGTGACTTAATGCGCGCCAGCCGATTTGGCGGGAGCTAGGCGGTATCCCTTTGCATGCATGCAGGATGTAACAAAATCCATTTCCAGTGTCAGATCACGCGATGCATACGGAGGCGGCATTTGCACGGACGCGCTTCCGCTCGGACTCACGGCCACACTGGGCATCGAC
>DAIRFM010000199.1:0-4441 GCA_036795025.1 Burkholderiales bacterium
CATTGCGATAGGCCAGCAAGGTGATGGTGATCAGGCCGGCGAGGCCGACTACCATCACGATCATTACCGAGCGTATCCACCACGGCGACAGCGGCGATTCTTCCGGTTCGCTCCCGGTTTGTGCCGCATCGCTCATGATGCTCTCTCCGGACAAGGACGGTCAGTGCCTGCATAATGTAGGCGCAAGTACGATGAAAATCAAGAAACGGGCAGCGGATGAGCGCAAGAATCGCAGCGAACAATGTCGGGCTCAAGCGAGCCTGCCGCTGCGGGGGACGGCACCCGAATCCTGGTCGACAGCTTGTGGCCGCGGGAGTCAAGAATGCCTGACGCCCGCTGTCGAGTTGTGGAAGCCTGCGATAATTGAGGACACCCCATCATGGCCGCAAAATTCAAAGTTGGCGATCACGTGACCTGGAACTCGGAGGCCGGCCATGTCAGCGGTAAGATCATCAAGGTGCATACAAAAGATGCCGATTACAAAGGATACACGCATCACGCGAGCCCGGATGATCCACAGTACGAGATCAAGAGCGACAAGACCGACCATGTCGCGATGCATAAGGGCGCGGCGCTGAAGAAGACAAGCGTCTAAGAGAACGTCCGGCGAAGCCAAGTCGGAATATGCCCATGAGCGGAAACATCGACTACAGCCTGGGCCGCATTTCCATTGACGCCCGCCCCGGCGGCGCGTATAACATGTAGCTGACATACATGTTAAATGGAGAGGGAGATGGACACGCAACGCCTTGTCTGGAGCATTACGCTGATTGGGATCGCGATAATCGCGGCGGCATTTCTGTATGTGGTGGCGCGATCGGGCACGCTCCTGCAATTCGAGAGCGTCCAGAAAAAGGCCTATGGCATTCGCCGCTGGTTCTTCTGGGCCCTGGTCCTGCTTGGGATCGGCACCGCTTACGCGACGCTGGCGGAATTTCCCATTCCCGACCAGCGCGGGCCGAGCGCAGGCGCGCGGGTCGTAGACGTGGTCGGCAAGCAGTGGTCCTGGGAACTTTCCGCGAACCAATTCACCGCCGGAGTCCCGGTGGAGTTTCGGGTTACGTCGAACGACGTCAACCACGGCTTCGGCATTTACGACCCGAATGGCCGGTTGATTGCGCAAACCCAGGCGATGCCGGGCTTCACCAACCGCCTCGTCCACACTTTCACGGAACCAGGCAAGTACCGGGTGCTCTGCCTGGAGTACTGTGGGTTGGTTCATCACAATATGATCACGGAGTTCGAAGTCGTTGCCGCGCCGCAGGGGGGCAAGTCATGAGCGCACTGCATCAGTCGACCGAGACCCTGTCGCGCCAGGAGCGCGTCGTTCTCAACCTCTATGTGATCACGGGGCTTGCCGTGCTCGTCCTGATGATGCTTGGCGGCATCGCGATGCGCATGTCGCAAGGCACCTGGATCGAGTTGCCGCCCGATCTCTTCTACCAGATCATGACCGCGCACGGGGCCGCGATGGTCGGCATCGCAGGCTTAACCTCGAGCGCGGTGATGTGGTACTTCCTGCGCAAGTACGTAAGCCTGTCGCCCGGAATATTCCTTGCGAACTACGTGCTGTTCATGATCGGCGCCGTGCTCATCCTCGGTTCGATCTTTATCCTGCAATTTGGCGGCGGCTGGACCTTTCTCTATCCACTGCCGGTGAAGTCGAACGGAATGTGGAGCGTGCACGCCGCGGCAGGGTACATGCTGGGTTTGATATCCATTGGCGTGGGGTTCCTGCTTTTCTACCTCGACGCGACGCTGGCGATCCTGCGCGTGTACGGCAACTTCGGGCGTGCGCTGGGGTTGCAGTGGCTGTTCAGCGGCGATATCGACAAGTCGCACCCGCCGACCGTGGTGGCGAGCACCATGGTGATCATCGCCAACGGTATCGGTACGCTGTGCGGTGCTGTGGTGCTGGTATTGTGCCTGGTGAATGCCTATGTACCGGCATTCGAACTGAACCCGCTGCTCGCCAAGAACATGATCTATTTCTTCGGCCACGTGTTCATCAACGCTTCGATCTACATGGGGGTGATCGCCGTCTACGAACTGCTGCCCCGCTATAGCGGCCGGCCCTGGGGCGTGTCGCGGCCGTTCCTGTGGGCCTGGGCGGCGAGCACCGTCATGGTGCTCATCGTCTACCCGCACCATCTGCTGATGGATTTCGTCATGCCGCACTGGATGCTGGCGATGGGGCAGATCATTTCGTTCACGAGCGGACTGCCCGTGCTCGCGGTTACCGCTTACGGCGCGCTGACCAACGTGCACCGCTCCGGCATTCGCTGGAGCATGCCGGCCAAGCTGTTGCTGCTGTCCATGTTCGGCTGGGCGGCGGGCATCATCCCCGCCGTCATCGACGGCGTCATCAGCGTCAACAGGGTCATGCACAACACGCTTTGGGTGCCGGGGCATTTCCACTTCTATCTGCTGCTCGGACTCTGGGCCATGCTGTTTGGCTTCATGTACCACGTGATCCGGACGCGTGCCGACGAGCCCGACAGCGCGGTCGACCAACTCGGTTTTCTCGCGTATCTCGTCGGCGGGCTGGTCTTCTCGGGCATGCTGTTGATGGCGGGCCAGGCGAGCGTGCCGCGTCGCTGGGCGGTGCACGCGCCGGAATGGGTTCCGTATGCGTCTGCGGCCTCGCTCGCGGCGATTCTGGTGGTTCTCGCCACGATCCTGTTCGCGGTGCGCATCGTCAGCGGCTTGTTGCGGGCGCCGAATGTCGGCACTGCGCACTAGCAGCGCAAGCGTCGCGCTCGTTCTCGCGGGAGCAGCGCTCCTTGCGGGCGCCACCGACGGGTTCCAGGCGTTTACTTCCGAGGCCGCGAGGCGCGTCGCGGTTCATGAGCGGCCGGTGATGGTTCCGCCGGTTGCGCTCGAGACGCAGGCCGGTGATCGAATCAACCTCGCTGAACTGCGCGGCAAGTGGTTGCTGGTTGATTTCATCTACACGGGATGCCGCACGCTGTGCCTGTCCCTCGGTTCCGACTTCGCCCGGCTGGAAGGTGAATTGACGCGTCCGATCGCGAGCGGCCGGGTACGGCTCTTGAGCGTCAGCTTCGACCCGTCCAATGATTCCCCGCGCGAGCTTGCCGCGTACCTTGAGCGCTTTCACCGCCGCGGCCCCGGCTGGCTCGCGGCACGGCCCACGAACGAGGCCGGACTCATCGAGCTGAAGCGGCGTTTCGGCGTCACCGTCGTGCCCGACGGCCTCGGTGGCTACACCCACAATGCCGGCATTCACCTCGTCGATCCTCAAGGCCGCATTGTCGAAATCCTGGACTTCGGCGCGCAGCAACCCCTCATGCAAAGCCTGCGCCGATTCGGTGTGATGTGATCCCGACGAGACGTACCGCGCCGGTTGCGGCCCTCCTCTTTCTCGCGTTGGCGTTGCCGCCGGTGCGCCACGCGCTCGAGGCGAGCATGACCGCGCAGATGCTGGTGCAACTTCCGCTGCTCGCCGGCGTGGGATACCTGCTTGGGCTTGCGCTACCCGTGCGCGTGGCAGCGTCGCTGGCGAGCTGGAACCATCGCGGTGTCACTGGATTCGTGCTCGCAAGCCTCGCAAGCGTGTTTTGGATGCTGCCACGTCTGCTTGACGCCTCGGTGACCGAGCCGGCGGTCGCCGCGATCAAGTTCCTGTCGCTGCCGTTGCTGGTGGGCCTGCCGCTCGCGCAGTCCTGGCCTCGCTCGAGCTTCGTCGTCCGCGGGGTATTCCTGCTCGAGCTGATCGCCACCTTGTTCCGCCTCGGCTGGCTGTACCTGGTCTCGCCGGTGCGACTGTGCAACAACTACCTGCTCGACGACCAGCAGCGACTGGGCCAGATACTGATCGCCGTCGGCGCAATACTGCTCCTATGGATCGCCTGGAAGCTGCTGTGGGGACGGTTCGATCTGACTCGATATGCCGGCGAGTGGACGGGCGGCGGAAGCGTGCCACCGCGGCCCGCCGTCACCAATTTTCCGAGGAGACCCTGAATGGCAAAAATCGAAGGCAACTGTCGCCATGTCTGTGAAGCAACCGAGTTCGTCACGATCGTCACAACCGGAGATGACGGTCCCCACGTGGTCGGCAATTGGGGCGATTACATGCGCGCCCTGGGCATCGGCGCGGATACGATTGTTCTTCCCGCCGGCCGCTATCGTCAGACGGAGCAGAACCTGCGGAAGAACAACCGCGTACAACTGCTGGTCGCTTCCAGGAAGGTGCAAGGAACTCGCAGCCCGGGCCAAGGCTACCTCATCGTCGGCACCGCCGAGATCGTCAGTTCGGGCGAAATTGCGGATGCGGCGAAGGCGAAATTTCCGTGGGCACGGGGCGCGCTGGTGATACACGTCGAGGAAGTGACGGCGCAGCTATGACAGGAGGGATCGGGCATGTCGATGCAATACCCCGCGTTTTTTGACAAGGTAAAGCCGATCGTCCTTTACGATCCGC
>DAIRFM010000200.1:0-4424 GCA_036795025.1 Burkholderiales bacterium
ACGGACATGGGGGCGTTCACCAAGTTCGCCGAACAGGCCAAGGCAAGCCTGCCTTCCAAGTAGGGCTGGCCTCGGCAACTGGGACCAACGCGTATCGGAACGAAGGAGGCTAACCTCCTTAGAGGCCGTTTCGGAATTTCCGAAACGGCCTCTGAATTAGGGGAGTATGAGGGGATGTATCCCCTCATTTTGTAATGAGCTCTTAGCCTCTTTTCGTTTATGTGATCGTGACAATGAATAATCTGGAAAAAATAGTCAGCGCCGCACTGGAGCAGTTTCGCCGCATCGATGATGCCGCGGCGTTGGAGCAGGCGAAGGCGCATTTTCTCGGCAAGACCGGCGCGCTCACCGATCTGCTCAAGGGGCTGGGCAAACTTCCGGCTGAAGAGCGGCGCGAGGCGGGCAGCCGCATCAACGCGGCCAAAGACAAGCTCGAGGCCGCGCTCACCGAGCGGCGCGAGGCCCTGGCGCGGGCGCAGTTGGATGCGCGGCTGGCGGAGGAGGCGCTCGACGTCACGCTGCCCGGTCGCGGCGCGGGCCGCGGCCGCCTGCACCCGCTCACCCGGACCCAGGACCGCATCGAGGCCATATTCCGCTCGATCGGCTTCGATATCGCCGACGGCCCCGAAATCGAGACCGACTGGAACAACTTCACCGCACTCAACAACCCGGAGAACCATCCGGCGCGCTCGATGCAGGACACGTTCTACGTCGAGAACAAGGACGCGAGCGGCAGGCCGCTGCTGCTTCGGACGCACACCAGTCCGATGCAGGTGCGCTATGCGCGCATGCACTCGCCGCCGATCAAGGTGATCGCGCCCGGCCGCACCTATCGCGTCGACAGCGACGCCACACATTCGCCCATGTTCCACCAGGTCGAAGGTCTTTGGATCGACGAGGACGTCAGCTTCGCCGACTTGAAAGGCGTGTACACCGATTTCCTGCGCCGCTTCTTCGAAACCGAGGAGCTGGAGGTGCGCTTCCGGCCTTCGTTCTTTCCGTTTACCGAGCCTTCGGCCGAAATCGACATGGCCTTCGGCGCCGGGCCGAACAAGGGCCAGTGGCTGGAAATCTCCGGCGCCGGCCAGGTGCATCCGGCGGTCATCCGCAATTTCGGGCTCGACCCGGAAAAGTACATCGGCTTCGCCTTCGGTTCGGGGATAGAACGCCTGGCCATGCTGCGCTACGGCATCCACGACCTGCGCCTGTTCTACGACGGCGACTTGCGTTTCCTGCAACAGTTCACATGAAATTCTCCGAACTCTGGCTGCGTAGTTTCGTCGATCCGCCTCTGTCCACGGCGGAGTTGGCGCATGCCCTTACCATGGCCGGTCTGGAAGTGGAGTCGCTCGAACCGGCCGCGCCGCCGTTCTCCAGGGTGGTGGTGGCCGAAGTCCTGGAAGTGGCGCGCCACCCCAACGCCGACCGCCTGTCGCTGTGCATGGTCAATGTGGGTGAGCCGGCGCCGCTCGCTATCGTGTGCGGCGCACCCAACGTGGTGGCCGGCATGCGCGTGCCCTGCGCCCTGGTCGGCGCGCGCCTGACGGGCGCCGACGGTCAGGCGTTCGAGATCAAGCGTTCGAGCCTGCGCGGCGTCGACAGCCAGGGCATGCTGTGCTCGGCGAAGGAACTGGGGATCGAGGACGACCATACCGGTCTCATGCCGCTCGCCGCCGATGCGCCCATCGGCCGCGACGTGCGTGAAGTGCTCGAACTCGACGATACCCTGTTCACGCTCAAGCTCACCCCGAATCGCGCCGACTGCCTGAGCCTGCTCGGAGTCGCGCGTGAAGTGGCGGCGATCACCGGCGCCGCGTTCAATGCACCCGCGGTCGCGCCGGTTGCGGCGAAAAGCGACGCGCGATTCCCGGTGACGATTTCCGCTGCGAGCGGCTGCGGGCGGTTCACCGGCCGGGTGATCCGCAACGTCGACGCCGCCGCGCCTGTGCCCGATTGGATGAAACAGCGCCTCGCGCGCGCCGGCCAGCGCTCGATCTCGGCGCTGGTGGACGTGACCAACTACGTGATGCTCGAACTCGGACGCCCGCTCCACGTCTACGACCTGGACAAGCTGCAGGGGGGCATCGACGTGCGCTTTGGCAGGCAGGGAGAGCGGCTGAAACTCCTGAACGAGCAGAGCGTCGACGTGGACGAGACCGTGCTCTGCATCACCGATGCCTCGGGCCCGATCGGACTCGCGGGCATCATGGGCGGCGATTCGACCAAGGCCGAAACGGACAGCAGGAATATTTTCCTCGAGTCCGCGTTTTTCTTCCCCGACGCCATCGCGGGCCGCACGCGCCGCTACAACTTCGCCAGCGACGCCGCGCACCGCTTCGAGCGCGGCGTCGACTTCGACAACAACGTGGCGGGAATAGAGCGCGCGACCGAATTGATACTCGCGATTTGCGGCGGCGAGCCGGGGCCGACAGTCGATGAGGTGGCGCGGTTGCCCGAGCGCAAGCCGGTCCGCCTGCGCAGCGCGCGCGCGGCCAAGGTACTGGGCATCGGCGTAAGCGACGCCGAGATTGCCGCGATTTTCTCGCGCCTGGGCCTCGCCAGCGCGAGCACCGCGGACGGCTTTGACGTGACGCCGCCTTCCTATCGCTTCGACATCGCGATCGAGGAAGATCTGATCGAAGAGATTGCCCGCATTCACGGCTACGAGCGCATCCCGGCCAACCAGCCGCGCGCGCGCGCCGCCATGCTGCCGCAGCGCGAGGCGCTGCGTCCGCTGATGTGGGTGAAGGAGGCGATCGCCGCGCGCGACTACCAGGAAGTCATCAACTTCAGCTTTGTCGAGGCCGACTGGGAGCGCGATTTCTGCGGTAACGACGCGCCTGTGAAACTGCTGAATCCGATTTCGAGCCAGCTCTCGGTGATGCGCTCCGGCCTCGCCGGCAGCCTCGTCGCCAACGTGCGCTACAACCTCAACCGCAAGCAGGGCAGGGTGCGCGCATTCGAACTCGGGCGGGTGTTCCGCGCCGACGAAAGCGTGGAGGACGGGCCGCTGACGGTGGCCGGCATCGCCCAGCCGCTCAAACTCGCCGCCATTGCCTACGGTCCGGCCTATCCGGAGCAATGGGGGCTCGCGGAGCGCAAAGTGGATTTCTACGACGTCAAGGGCGACATCGAAAGCCTGTTCGCGTCCGGCGCGACCGGTTTCGAGCGCACGTCCCATCCCGCTCTGCATCCCGGCCGGGCAGCCACGGTGCTGCTGGATGGAAAGCCGATCGGCTGGCTCGGTGAACTGCATCCGCGCTGGCAGCAGAAATACGAGTTGCCGCAGGCTCCGGTTCTGTTCGAGCTCGATCTGGATGCGCTGTTGGCCGTGCCGCTGCCGGTCTATCGGGAGGTATCGAAGTTCCCGCCCGTGATCCGTGACCTGGCGGTGGTGGTGGATGAAGCCGTGCCGGCCGAGGCGCTGCTGGAGGCGATGCAAAGCTCCGGCCCGGCGGTCGTGCAGGACCTGTGGCTGTTTGACTTGTACCGCGGAAAAGGGGTAGACGCAGGCAAAAAAAGCCTTGCATTTCGGGTAGTTATGCAAGATACTTCGAAAACGCTGACCGACGCGGAGGCGGAGGCGGCGATGGCGCAACTGCTGCAGCTTCTGGCCAAGCGCGTCAGCGCCAAATTGCGCACCTAGGGAGAAAAAATGACGTTAACCAAAGCCGAGCTGGCTGACTTTTTGTTCGAGAAAGTCGGGCTTAACAAACGCGAAGCCAAGGATATGGTCGAAACGTTCTTCGAAGAAATTCGCGCTGCGCTGGAAAACGGCGACAGCGTAAAGCTGTCCGGATTCGGCAACTTCCAACTGCGCAACAAACCGCAGCGTCCCGGCCGCAACCCCAAGACCGGGGAAGAAATTCCGATTACCGCACGGCGCGTCGTCACCTTCCACGCCAGCCAGAAGCTCAAGGCACTGGTGGAAAAGGCCAATCGTGGAAAGCCACAGCAGCAACAGTAGCCTGCCGCCGATTCCGGCGAAGCGTTACTTCACCATCGGCGAGGTGAGCGAACTGTGCGGCGTCAAACCGCACGTGCTGCGCTACTGGGAGCAGGAGTTCACCCAGCTGAAACCGGTCAAGCGCCGCGGCAACCGGCGCTACTACCAGCACCACGAAGTGCTGCTCATCCGCCGCATCCGCGATCTGCTGTACGAGCAGGGCTTCACCATCAGCGGCGCGCGCAACCGGCTGGACCAAGGCGTCTCGAGCAGCGGCCGCGCGCTCGCGGCGGGCAACGCCGATCTGGCCTCGATCAAGAGCGAGATCAAGAGCATCATCGAGACTCTCGGCAGCGGTGCCTGAGCGGCGCAGGCGCATGCAGCGCTGGTTTTCATTCGGGCCGGCGTGATAAAATCACCAACTTCGGGGCGTAGCGCAGCCTGGTAGCGTACCTGCATGGGGTGCAGGTGGTCGGAG
>DAIRFM010000201.1:0-4396 GCA_036795025.1 Burkholderiales bacterium
AGCGCGCCCGCTACGAGTTGGGCATGATCAGACAGGACGAGATTTTCTTCCACGTGATGGAAAAGACGCCGGTGATCAAGGCCCCGGAGCCGGCGGCTGCGAAACGGCAGTAACGTAGAGCTTGCGCGGCCGGCGGCCCGTCCGCGCGGATCACCGATTGCGTACGGACGATGACCCTGTCCGCACGCAATCGGCGATCGTGAATTGAAACCAAGCCAAACCGTTGCCGCCTTTATCCATAACCGTGTTTTCTCGATACGGATACGCTTTTGATCCGTATCGAGAAAACACGGTTGGCGCGCAGAGCGCGCAATGCCCGCTCTTCGAATCCGTTAGCAATTGGCACACCGTATATAATTCTCAATTTTCAGGATTGCCACACGCAATGAATCTCTTTAGCAAGCTGCAACAACGCCAGGCCGAAGGCAGGCCGCTGCGCGTGGGATTGATCGGCGCCGGAAAATTCGCCGCCATGTATCTGGCTCAAGTACCCAAGACCCCGGGCGTGCATCTGGCCGGCATAGCCGATCTCTCGCCCGCCAGCGCCAGGGCCAACTTGGACCGCGTCGGCTGGAAGGCCGGGCAATATGCGGCCGCCTCGCTCGATGATGCTCTGGCCAGAGGCAACACCCATCTCGGCGATGACTGGGAGAAACTGGTCGCGCATCCTGGAATCGACATCATCGTGGAGTGCACGGGCAATCCGGCCGCCGCGGTGGAGCATTGCCTGGCGGCTTTCGCCAATGGCAAGCACGTGGTCAATGTCACGGTCGAGGCCGACGCCTTGTGCGGCCCCTTGCTCGCGCGCAAGGCGCAGGCGGCCGGCGTGGTCTACAGCCTCGCCTACGGCGATCAGCCGGCGCTGATTTGCGATCTGGTCGACTGGGCGCGAGCGGCGGGTTTCCAGGTGGTCGCTGCCGGGCGCGGCCATAAATGGCTGCCGCATTTTTCCGAGTCCACGCCCGAGACGGTGTGGGGGCATTACGGCCTCACGCCCGAGCAGGCGAAGATCGGCGGCCTCAACCCGAAAATGTTCAATTCCTTTCTCGACGGCTCCAAACCCTCGATCGAATGCACCGCGGTGTGCAACGCCACCGGACTGGTCGCCCCGCCCGACGGCCTGACCTATCCGCCTGCCTCGGTGGACGACATTCCCTTCGTCTGCCGGCCCATCGCCGAAGGCGGCGTGCTGCACCAGAAAGGCCAGGTCGAGGTGATTTCTTCGCTGGAGAAGGACGGGCGCGTCATTCCTTACGACATCCGTTTCGGCGTGTTCGTGGTATTCGAGGGGGAGACCGAATATATCCGCAACTGTTTCAAGGAGTACATGGTGCGCACGGACCCGAGCGGTCGCTATGCCTGCCTGTACAAGCGCTGGCATCTGATCGGACTCGAGCTTGGCATCTCAGTCGCCTCGGTCGGTTTGCGCGCTGAGCCGACCGGCGCAGCCACCTGCTTCAACGCCGATGTGGTGGCGACGGCCAAACGCGACTTGAAGCCAGGCGAAATTCTGGACGGGGAGGGCGGCTACACCGTGTGGGGCAAGCTGTTCCAGGCCGGCAAGTCGCTCGCCCTGGGCGGACTGCCGCTGGGGCTCGCGCACCAGGTCAAGCTCACGCGGGCGGTAGCAAAAGGTCAGTCGCTCACCTGGGCCGACGTGGCGATGGATGAGAGCTTGCCCGCCTACAAGCTGCGGCGCGAGATGGAAGCCCTGTTTTCGCGCCCCGGGCAGCGCGCCGCTGCCTGAGCGCGCGCCGGCGCTCGCTGAACGTACATTCGCCGCGGTCGTGCGTGGAATGCAAACCTAAACCGGCTCTACGACAAGGGAGCCCGACACATGGATCTTGGAATTGCCGGAAAAACGGCGGTCGTCACCGGAGCGAGCAGCGGCATCGGCCGCGGCATCGCGCTGGCGCTCGGCGCCGAGGGTGTGCGGCTCGCGCTCGCCGCACGGCGCAGGAATCTGCTGGAGGACGTCGCCGGCGAAATCGTCGCCAAGGGCGGCGTGCGCGCGGTAGTGATCGAATGCGACTTCATGCAAAAGGAGGCGCCGGCCGCGATCGCAAAGGCGGCGCTCGATGGCCTGGGTTCGGTCGACATCCTGGTGAACAACGCCGGCGGCAGCCGGCGCTTCGAGCTGGACGCATCGGAAGAGCAATGGGACGAAGCGCTCACGCTCAACTTTACCCGCCAGCGCCAGCTCACGCATCAGCTGCTGCAGCAGATGATGGAGCACAAGTGGGGGCGCATCGTCAACATCACCGGCAAGTCCGAACCGGAGGGCATCAACGGCGCCTTCTGCGCCAAGGCGGCGATGCACTCCTGGGCCAAAGGACTGTCGCGCGAGGTGGGCAAATACGGCATCACGGTGAATTCGATCCCTCCCGGGCGCATCCTGAGCGAGCAGATCCTGCGCAACTACACGCCCGAATACCGCCAGTGGCAGTCGGAGCACGAGATTCCGGTCGGAGCGTACGGCCAGCCGGAGGACATAGCTGCGCTCGCGTGCTTTCTCGCTTCGCCGCTGGCACGCTACATTACCGGCACGGTAATACCGGTGGACGGCGGGTTGCGGCGCTACCAGTTCTAACAGTAAATAAATGGAGTCAATAATGCTTCGTATGCTTGCCGCACTTGCGGCCGCCTTCCAGTGGTCAGCCGCTTGATCGGCCGCAAACATTAATCCGGCATCCGATTCAGCGCGGGGCGCCGGCCGCTGGGACGCCATCGTCATCGGCGCGGGCGCCGCCGGGATGATGTGCGCCGCGCAGATCGGGCAGCGCGGCCGCCGTGTGCTGCTGATCGAGCATGCGCGCAAGCTGGCCGAGAAAATCCGCATCTCCGGCGGCGGGCGCTGCAACTTCACCAACCGGCATTGCCGGCCGGAGAATTTTCTGTCGCAGAATCCGCGCTTCTGCCGCTCCGCACTGGCGCGCTACACGCCGCAGCATTTCATCGCGCTCATCGAGCGCTACCGCATCCAGTACGAGGAGAGAACGCTGGGGCAGCTGTTCTGCGTCGACAGCGCGCAGCAAATCATCGACATGCTGAAAAGCGAATGCGATTGTGGCGGCGCGCACTGGCACATGCCCTGCGAAGTGCGCAGCGTAGTCCGTGAAGGGGGGGAGTTTGTCGTCAACACCGACCACGGCGGATGCCGGGCGCGCTCCCTGGTGGTGGCGACGGGCGGGCTGTCGGTGCCGAAAATCGGCGCCGGCCCGTTCGGCTACCGCATTGCGGAGCAATTCGGGTTGAAGATCGTGCCCCCGCGCCCGGCGCTGGTGCCGCTCAGCTTCGGGCCCGAAACGCTCGCGCGCCTCGGTGATTTGTCCGGAATTTCCATAGACGCGGAAGTCTCGTGCAATGGCGGGCGTTTTCGTGAAAGCCTGCTGCTGACTCACCGCGGGCTTTCGGGACCGGCGATCCTGCAGATTTCTTCCTATTGGCGTGCCGGCGACGCGATCGAGATTGATCTGTTGCCGGGCCGAGATGTGGAAACCTGGTTATTGTCCGAGCAGTCCAGCCGGACGCAGTTCAACAACCTGCTCGCCCAAGCGCTGCCCAAACGCTTTGCGCAACAATGGTGCGAGGCGCATGACGCAGTGAAGCCGCTCAACCAGTTCCCGGCCGGCGCGCTGCGCGCCCTGGCGCAACAGCTGCATCACTGGCAGGTGAAACCCTCCGGCACGCTGGGCTACAACAAGGCCGAAGTAACTCTCGGCGGCGTCGATACCGATGGCCTGTCGTCGAAAACGATGGAGGCAAAGACAGTGCCGGGCCTGTTCTTCATCGGCGAGGTGGTGGACGTGACCGGTCACCTCGGCGGCTTCAATTTCCAGTGGGCCTGGGCGAGCGGGCACGCAGCGGGGCAGGTGGCCTAGTGGCGCGCTCGTTGAGCCAACCCCTGTTTTCGTTTTCTGTCGGCGCCGGCGGACAGGCGCTGGCGCAGCCGGCAACGCCAGCCTGGCGCGTGGCAGGCTTCGCGAGCCGAGCGTATGATTGATTTTTATCAAATGGCCGGATGGCAGGAGCGTATAAATTTGGCGTGAGATTGGTGCGGGGCTGCTCCCCGTATGGTTTTTTCAACTGTGAACTGCGCCTGCTCAGGACTATGATGAAACAAGTGATACCGGAAACGCCTCCCGAGTACGACCGGGCGAGGATCATCGAACGCCCCGACGGCTTCTATTGGCAATCCAAGGACGGCGGGAAGGAGTCCGGCCCGTTTCCGACCCTGCTCGAAGCGGTCGAAGATATGCGGTACAGCGCAGATTCGGACTATGAGCCAGGCGAGAGCGTGGAGCAGGCGGAGTCCGAGATCGGTATCGCCGAGTGGGTCGATCCGGAGACCGGCGAACCGGCCGAAGAGCAAACCCCGCGGATCGAGGATCACTAG
>DAIRFM010000202.1:0-4396 GCA_036795025.1 Burkholderiales bacterium
GCGCGCAGCCGGGCTCAACCGCGGCGAGTTCATCGCCGGCCATGGCCTGACCAAGCCAGGTGCGGCGAAGCCCGCGGGCGTCGAAGGCGCGGGCGAGATTGCCAGGCTCGGCGCCGGCGTCACCGGCCTCACGCCGGGCGCGCGCGTCATGGGGCGTTGCGGCGGGGCGTTCGCCGAATATGCGCTCATGGATGCGCGCGAAGCCGTCGCGATTCCCGCGCGCCTGTCCTGGGAAGAGGCGGCCAGCATCCCGCTCACCTTCATGGTGGTGCACGACATGCTCATCGCCCAGGGCCGGCTGGTCGCCGGCGAATGGCTGCTGGTGACCGGCATTTCCTCGGGCGTCGGAGTCGCGGCGCTGCAGACCGCAAAAGCGCTGGGCGCAAAGGTGATCGGCACCTCGGGCTCGGCCGACAAGCTCGAGCGGCTGAAAGCGGCAGGGCTGGATGTCGGCATACGCACGCGAGCCGGCGACTTCTGCGATGCGGTGATTGCCGCCACCGGCGGCAAGGGCGCGAACCTCGTCGTCAACAACGTCGGCGGCTCGGTGTTCGCCGAGTGCGTGCGCGCGCTCGCCTTCCAGGGTCGGCTCGCCACCGTGGGCTATGTCGACGGCGTGATGAAAGGCGAGATGGACATCGAAGCGCTGCACGCGAAGCGGCTGACGCTGTTCGGCGTTTCCAACAAGCTGCGCAGCGCCGAGCAGCGCGCCGAATCCGCGCGCGGCTTCGTCGCCGACATCCTGCCGGCGATCGCCGACGGCCGCATCCGGCCGATGATAGACCGGGTGTACGCCTTCGACGAACTGCCGGCCGCCAAGGCGCGCATGGAATCGAATGCGCACCTGGGGAAAATCGTGGTGCGGATGCAGGACACCTAAACCGCCGCAACTAGCGATAGTTGCCGAATGGAAGATGAGAACTGATTGAAACTGAATTCGGATCTGAAGCTTTGGCGCCCATCAGCCTCACCTTGGCTTCTCTTCTTCGCCACCCATCATCAGCGCCTTCAACCCGACGTAGGGCGCGGCTCCCTCCGCTGCCGGCACCGGTGCAGGGGTCTTCTGTGGCAGCTCTGATTCGAGTTCGCGTACGCGGCGTTCGAGGGACGCCTTGTCGTCCTCCAGACTTGCGACTTGGCGCCGCAGTCGCGCACCGGCCCACTGTCCCTTGAGCACGCTCGGGGTCGATACCAGCCCGGCGATCAGCGCACCCAGGGCGAGCGCCACCAACAGCACCACCGCCAGCGAGCTGTCGTAGTGCCAGAAAGCAAAGACCACCGTCACCGCAACACTGTTCTGCAAGGCAAAGGTGACGGCGCCGATGGCGAAGACGATACCCAGGATCAAAAAGAGCTGCATGATTTCCTCCGTTCAGTGAACTGGCCGCCGTGACCCGGCCCCTTGCGTAGTGCCACTACCACGCTGTGTGGCGTCCGTCTCCCCGCAGTTCCAGGCGCGCATCAGGCCGGGACACTACTATCTTCGATTATATTACGCGAACTGCCCGGCTGATTCGGTGCGCCAGCGCGCATAGCGAGTTGTTTGCAGATTCATCCTGCTTGCCCCGCG
The DNA here is from genome assembly GCA_036795025.1 of Burkholderiales bacterium. Taxonomy (GTDB): domain Bacteria; phylum Pseudomonadota; class Gammaproteobacteria; order Burkholderiales; family SG8-39; genus 2-12-FULL-64-23. Next base: position 1,571 of record DAIRFM010000202.1, read on the forward strand.
CTGCCGGCGCAGCCATAATCGCTTGTCCGATTCTTTGCCTCGCCGAACAATGCCGCAAAACCAGGGAAACACGATGATGCGAACGCTAACGCTGATGGTGGCGCTGATTCTGGCCGGCGCCTGCGCGCAGGCCTCGGCACAGCCCTATCCGGCGAAGCCGATCCGGCTGGTGGTCGGTTTCGCCCCCGGGGGCGCGGCCGACTTCGTTGCGCGCGCGCTCGGCGATGCCCTGGGCCGCGTGCTCGGCCAGAGCATCGTGATCGAAAACCGCGCCGGCGCGGGCTCCAGCATCGCCGCCGACTACGTCGCCAAATCGGCGCCCGACGGCTACACCATGCTGATCGCGAGCCCGAGCAGCATTTCGGTCAACCCCGCGCTCAATCCGAAAATCGGCTACAGCCCGCGCGATCTGGCGCCGATCACCAAGGTCTCGTCCTCGCCGCTGCTGGTGGCCGTGAATCCCGGACTCGGGGTCAGCTCGATCAGGGAGCTCATCGCCGCCGCAAAAAAGGATCCGGGGCGGCTCAATTACGCTTCCTCCGGCAACGGTTCGGCGCCGCACCTGGCCGGTGTGCTGTTCACACGCCTCGCCGGCATCGACATGGTGCACGTCCCATTCAAAGGCGGCGGACCGGCGGTGCAATCGGTGCTCGCCGGCGACACCCAGGTCACGTTCGCCACGCCGCCATCGGTGCTGCCTCTGGTGCACTCCGGGCGCCTGCGCGCGCTCGCGGTGACCAGCCGCTTGCGCACGCCGCTGGTGCCCGACCTGCCGGGCATGGAGGAAGCCGGCCTCGCCGACTACGAGATGTCGTTCTGGTACGGGTTTTTCGTCCCGGCCGGGACCAGTCCGGAGATCGTGAAAAAGCTGTTCGACGCCACCATCAGCGCATTGCAGCAGCCCGAGGTCAAGCCGGCCTTTGCCCGCCAAGGCACCGAGACCGCGGCTTCGCGCTCGCCCGAGGAGTTCGCCGCCTTCCTCGCCGAAGACGCGAAATTCTGGGTGCGCCTGGTAAAGGAATCGGGAGCGAAACTGGACTGAACATCGGCCTTGAACGCGTCCCCGAAACACCACCACAACGTCTACGTGGTCGAACTCGCACGGGACGTCTTGCGCGAGCCGAAATTCAGACGATCCAATCCCGGCTACGATCCGGCCAAGCCCTGCGTCTACGTCGGCATGACCGGCCTCGCGCCGGACGAGCGCCTGGACAAACACAAGGCCGGCATCAAGTCGAACAAGTTCGTCAGGCTCTATGGGCTGCGGCTGCTGCCCGAACTGTACGAATGCTACAACCCCATGCCCTATGAAGGCGCGCGCGACATGGAGGTCGAGCTGGCGATCGGCCTGCGCGAGGAAGGATACGGCGTGTGGCAGGGATGAAGGCGACCCGCCGCCCGGAATGAACGGTCAATGTGTGGCAGAATTTGCCCATGATTAGGAGCACCTCAGCATGCGCATCGGCATCATCGGCGGCGGCGTTATCGCGCGCCTGTTTCTCGAACACATAGCGCGCGGCGACATGGGCGAAGCCCGCGTGGTGGCGATCCAGGGGCGCAGCGCTGCCTCGCGCGGCAAGCCCCTGGCCGAACAGTACGGCGTGCCTTTCGTCACCCGCCTCGACGCGCTGATAGCCGAGCGCCCGGAAGTGGTGATCGAGGCGGCCTCGCACGACGCGGTGCGCGAGTTTGCCCGGCCGCTGCTGCAGCAGGGCATCCCGGTGATCATCCTCTCCGGCGGCGCGCTCTGCGACGACGCCTTGCGCGCGCGCCTGGAGGCCACCGCGGCGAAACACAAGGCCCTGCTCTACGTGCCTTCCGGCGGCATCGGCGGCCTCGATGCGCTCAAGGCGGTATGTGTGGCCGGCGCCGATTCGGTCGAGATCGCCGTGACCAAGCCGCCGGCGGCGTGGAAGGGCATTCCCTATGTCGAAAAAATGAACCTCGACCTCGATCATCTCACCGGGCCGGTGACCCTGTTCGAGGGCCCGGCGCGCGCGGGCGTGCCGCACTTCCCCGCCAATGTGAACATCGCCGCGACGCTCGCCATGGCCGGCGTCGGCTTCGACCGCACGCAGCTGAAGGTGGTGGCCGACCCGGCTCTGATCTACAACACGCATTACATCAACATCCGCGGCAAGACCGGAACCATCAGCATCAAGTTCGAGAGCGTTCCCTTCCCCGACAATCCCAAGACCGCGATGCTTGCCTGTTACAGCGCGCTCGCGGCGTTCAAGCAATTCAATTCCCCGGTGCGCTATGGCACGTGATCGGGTGTAATATCGCCGCCGTGAAAAACCAATCGTCTGCCGGCCGCAGGCTTTGGGTCGCCTTTGCGTTGGGAGCACTCATGAGCACCGCAACATTCGCGCAGGAAAAGACGCCGATCACAAAGACGACAGTCATCCTCGGCACCGCCACGCCCGGCGGCGGTTTTCCCGTCTACGGCGACGCTGTGGTGGAGATCGTGAACGCCGCCGATGCTTCGCTTTGGCTGCAGCCGAAGAACACCAAGGGCAGCACCGAGAACGTGCCCCTGCTCGAAGCGGGCCAGCTCGACATCGCCTTGGTGCAGGGCGAAGTAGTGCACGAGGCGCTCTCCGGCATCGGTCGCCCGCCGGCGAACCTCCTGATCATCGCCGCGATGTATTCCACACCGGGCATGTACGTGGTGCGCGCCGACAGCCCCTACCGCAGCATCCGCGACCTCAAGGGCAAGCCGGTCGCGTTCGGCGCGAAGGGTTCCGGGCTGGTGATACTCGCGCGCTATGTGCTCGACGGCATCGGCCTTGACCAGGATCGCGATTTTCAGGCGATCTACCTGGA
>DAIRFM010000203.1:0-4381 GCA_036795025.1 Burkholderiales bacterium
GGCGCCATTGTTCAGAGTCTCTGCCTCAGATTCGCAGAATGGCAGGTTACGGAATATAAATGCCGCTTGCCTGCCTGCTCGAACGTAAACATTTAATGGTCGCAGTGCATTTCCGCGGTCGCCGAGAGGTGGCTGCGTCCGCCCGCTTAACGCTATGAAGCCAAACGTTTCTATCTACAAGGCTGCTGCGCCCAGCAGCACAACACGCCGCGGCTCGACAGTCACGTAGACATCCCGGCCCGCCGCAATCGGCTCCATCGCGGCGCAGCGGGCGACGAGGCGCTGATCACCCCAGCCAATGTGAACCTGGCTGAAGTCGCCCTGAAATACCGTCTTCTCCACGCGCGCCGGCCAAACATTTCTTGTCGCGGCCGGCCGTTCCAAAGAAATTCGCAGGTGCACGGTGCGCACCGAGACGACCAGTTCCGAGCCCACCGGACGTCCATAGGCCATGCCATAGATAACGTGCCCGTCCGACGTCTCCAGTGCGATGAGATCGTCAACGGCCAGATCGGCGCGATGGCGTCCACGAATTAAATTAGCCGAGCCGATGAAATCGGCAACAAAGGCGCTACGCGGCAGGCTGTAGATTTCGTCGGGCGTGCCGGTCTGCTCGACCAGTCCATCGCGCAACACCACGATGCGGTCCGACATCGCCAGTGCTTCCTCCAGGTCATGGGTGACGTAAAGCGAGGTGATGCCGAGCCGATGCTGGAGGTCGCGAAGCTCGATGCGCATGTCGGCGCGCAGCTTGGCGTCGAGATTTGACAGCGGCTCGTCGAATAGCAGCACCGACGGCTGGAACACGAAGGCACGCGCCAGCGCCACACGTTGCTGCTGGCCGCCGGAGAGCTGCGACGCGCGTCGGCCACTAAATTCGCGCATCTGCACCATGTCGAGCGCGCGATCTACCTTTTCCGTGATTTCCGCTGCGCCGGCTTTGCGCACCCGCAGCCCGTAGGCGACATTGTCGAACACGGTCATGTGCGACCAGATCGCGTAGGACTGGAAGACCATCGACAGGCCGCGCTTTTCGGCCGGAATATTGATCTTGCGAGCGGCCGAGAACACCGGCACACCGTCGATGCGAATCTCGCCCGCCGTCGGCTGTTCGAGGCCGGCGACCGCGCGCAGCGTCGTAGTCTTGCCGCAACCGGACGGTCCGAGCAGCGTCAATTGTTCACCGGGCATGACGTTGAAGTTGACCCCGCGCACCGCTGGCACGCTGCCGTAATAAAGTTCAAGGCCCTCGACCTCGATATGCGGGGTCGGTGGCAAGCCCGATGCGGGCGGTCCTGGCGGCGACGCTGGCATGTGGGCGTTTCCTGACATCCTTAGTCGAGCGGTTGCGCGCCGACGCGGCGCGTGAAGGCAACCAGCACGATCATGGCAAGCGCTATCACCAGCGTCTGGATCAGCGCCAAAGCGGCGGTGAGTTCGGAACTGGTGCCGAACCAGGATTCGACGATCGAGGGCGTAATCACCTTGGAATGCGGGCCCATCAGCAGGATCGAAGCGCCGAGCTCTCGCACGCTGGCGATGAACAGCAACAGCCAGGCGGCGATCAGGCCAGGCATCAGCAGCGGGACCGTTACCGTGCGCACGCGGAACGCCCAGGAGGCGCCGCACATCTGCGCGCATTCCTCCAGACTTTTGTCGATCTGCAGCATAACGCCAGCGATGGTGCGCACGCCGAGCGGCAGAAATACCGTGAGATAAGCGATCAACAGCAGCCACAGTGTGCCATAGATCGGGATCGGGAAAATCACCCAGGCCCACATCAGGCCGAAGGCGAAGACCAGCCGCGGCACCGCCTGCGGAAACATGACGACGTATTCGATCAACCCGCTACCAGGCAGCCGCGAGCGGTAAATTAGCCAGGCCAGAAGCCCCATCAGCACGACGCCGATCGTGGCGGTGCCAAACGCGAGCAGCAGACTATTGCTGAGCGCCGAGCGCACGGCATTCATCGTCATGGCCGTACGGAAGTTGTCGAGGGTAAAGTTTTCGGCGGTCGGGAAGATCACGGCGATTTTCTGCAGCGAAGCGAAAAACAGCGTGACCAGCGGCAGGACCACGGCGGCGAATAAATAGAGCAGGCAGATGCCGAGCAGCACATAGCGCAGCCGCCCGACGTCGATCACCCGCGGTCGGAATGCTTTCCCGGTGATCGTCACATAGCTGCCGGACATCACGACGCGCCGGTACACGTAGAGCATGACGAACATTACCGCGAACAGCGACACGCCCATGGCCGCCGCGACTTGGATCTTGGGCGGGTATTGCTGGATCATCTGGTAGATCGCCGTGGTGATGACGTAATAGCGGCTGGGCAGGCCGAGCACGAGGGCGACTGCGAACGAGCCGAGCATTTCGGCAAAGACGAAGATGGCGGCGCCGAGCACGCCGGGCGCGACCAGCGGCAAGGTGATGCGCATAATCGTGCGAATGCGGCTCGCACCGATGACTTGCGAAGCCTCTTCGAGCGAGGGGTCCATCGATTTCATCAGCGCCGCGATCATGACGAAGGCGACCGAGCCCTCGAACAGCGCCATCACCCAGGCGATGCCGTAGGCGGTATTGATATCGATCAGGTAACCGTGGCCGCCGAGCGCCCGCCAGATTCCATTGATGAAGCCGCTTTCAGGCTGACCGAGCAGGCTCCAGGCCAGCGCGCCCAGGAGCGGCGTCAGGTAATAGGGCACGGCCATGAACTGCTCGAACAAACGGCGCCCCGGCACGTTGGTGCGCGTGAGGATCCACGCCATCACGAAGCCGAACACCAGCGCCATCACGGTGGCGGCAAGCGACACCGTGAGCGTGTTGAGCATGATCTGCGGGTATTGCAGCAGACCGTTGAAATTATCGACGCCGTAAGCGGTCGGCGGCCGAACCTGCGGGTCACCGACGTCGAAGGCGGCCTGCAGCAGAAAGTAAACCGGATAGAGGACGAACACCGCGGCAATCGCCGCGACACCATACCCGGCCACTTTCTGCGCAGAGAACCAGGATCCCGTCGATCCCACAGTTGGCCCCGTCACAGGCCGAGCATGCCGTTCCATTCCTTCAAGAACGTCGCGCTTTGCGCCGCGTACTCATCCCAGTCGGAAGGATAGAGCAGCTTGAAATCGCTGAGCTTCACGCCGGTCGGCATTGGCGGCGCGTCGGTGCGCACCGAACCGTAATAGAGGTTCGGATTGGTCTGGTACCAGGCCTGGCCGCGCTTCGACATCGCCCAGTCGACGAACAGCTTGGCCGCCTCGGGATGCGGCGCCTTGTTGACCGCGCCGACGACGAGCGGTGTCGCCACCAACCCGTCAGGCGGTGCGACGAATTCGACCTTGGCGCCCCGGCTCTTGAAAAGGATGTAGGCCGGATATTCGCCGATCGCGGTGATCATGTCGTCGCCCTTGGACAGGCGATCGAACAATTGCACGCGCGAATCGAAGGCGTGCGGCTGGAGCTTGGCGAATTCCTTCCAGAAACCGTCGCCATAAATCTTGCGCAGTGTGTACCACTGCACGAACTGCAGACCGGACGCGGAGATCTTGCAGCTGATCTTGCCCTTCCAGCGGGGGTCGAGGATGTCCTTCCAGCCCTTCGGCGGAGCGCCCGTCAGTTTCTCCGAGTTGTAAGCGATGCCGGCGGGATCGACGCCGGTCCAGAAGAAATAGCCGTTCGGCGCGCTGAGATGGTCCTTCTTGTAAGCGGAGGATTCCGGCGAGACGTAGTGCTCGTAACCGCCTTTTTTCTGGAAATCGAAAGCCGGAGAGAGGTCGGACAGCTGGATCACATCGACATCGAAACGTCCGGCCGAGCGTTCGGACAGGATCTTGTTGTAGAGCGCGCCGGTTTGCGCGCGCACATAGCTGGTATTGATTTTCGGGAAGTCCTTTCGGAAGCCTTCCATGATGCCGGCGGTGCCGGCCTCATTCTCGTGGCAGTAAAACACGAGTTGGCCTTCCTGCTCGGCCTTGGCGACGTCGGCATTGGTCATGAAATCGAGCACTTTGGTCGGCGACTTAGCCGGCGCCTGGGCCAGCACACTGGGTGCCGCAATCCCGAGGAATGGCACCGCGGTCATGGCGGTGCCAGCTTTCAGAAGCGTGCGTCGCGTCAGATTGCCATTTTCAATGTTGGCCATCTTTTTCTCCCTATTTATAATTTATTTTTTCTTTTATCGCGTGACCGTTTTCCTCTTAACTTGGATCACGGGAACGTCAACCTGATTCAAGGGTAATCCTGTGTCTGTTGTAAATCAAATCCAGACATATTGGTGATGCAGCCCTGACATGACCTGGCTTTTTTAGACCAAACGTTGTGAGAGAACGGCTTGGAAAGGAGCTGGTCATGCCGAAGAAGAGGTTCCGGGTTTAGGTTT
>DAIRFM010000204.1:0-4359 GCA_036795025.1 Burkholderiales bacterium
GTCTTGATGTTGCTCGGCGGGGGCTTGTCCGAATACTGCACCTTGCCGTCCGAATCCACCCATTTGTACATCTGGGCAGATGCCGGGAGGGCCACACACAGCGCCAGCCCTAATGCCACCGAAAGTCGTTTCATGCGGGCACACCTTCCATTTGTTCAGCCAGTTCGAAAATAACGGCTTTCCGCCGTCGCGTCAAATGGCCTTAACGCGCCGACCCATGCTTCGGTTTCAGCCTCGGTTTATTTGCCCACCCGGGACAGGCGCGTATAATGTCGCTTTGCGGCCAGGAGTTTTACCATGCGCGTCATTCAGAAAGCGCTGACCTTCGACGATGTCCTGCTCGTTCCCGCCCATTCGACCGTTCTCCCGCGCGATGTTTCCCTCAACACGCGCCTGACGCGCAAGATCAAGCTCAATATCCCGCTGGTGTCGGCTGCGATGGACACGGTCACGGAAGCGCGGCTGGCGATCGCCATCGCCCAAGAGGGCGGAATCGGCATTATCCACAAGAACCTTAACCCCAAAGCGCAGGCGGCCGAGGTGCTGAAGGTCAAGCGCTTCGAGTCGGGCGTGCTGCGCGATCCGATGACGGTTACACCGGACATCACGGTGCGCGAACTACTCGCGCTGACGCAGCAGTACAAGGTATCGGGCTTTCCCGTGGTCGATCAGGGCAAGGTGGTCGGCATAGTCACCAACCGCGACTACCGCTTCGAAACCAATCTGGACGCCCCGGTACGCACCATCATGACCCCGCGCGACCGCCTGATTTACGTCAAGGAAAGCGCCAGCCCCGAGGAAGCCCGCGCGTTGCTGCACAAGCACCGGCTGGAGCGCGTTCTGGTGGTCAACGACGGTTTCGCGCTGCGCGGTCTGGTGACGGTGAAGGACATCCTCAAGGCGACCGAGCATCCGCTCGCCAGCAAGGATGAACAAGGCAAGCTGCTGGTCGGTGCAGCAGTGGGTGTGGGCGAGGGCACGGAGGAGCGCGTCGAGCATCTGGTCGAGGCCGGCGCCGACGTGATTGTGGTCGATACGGCGCACGGTCACGCCCAAGGCGTGCTGGACCGTGTGCGCTGGGTCAAGAAAAACTTCCCGAACGTGGAAGTCATCGGCGGCAACATCGCGACGACTTCCGGCGCCAAAGCCCTGGTCGACCATGGCGCCGACGGCATCAAAGTAGGCATCGGTCCCGGTTCCATCTGTACCACACGGGTCATTGCGGGCGTGGGCGTGCCTCAGATCTCCGCGGTCCAGAACGTGTACGCGGCGCTCAAGGACACCGATGTGCCGTTCATCGCCGACGGCGGCATTCGTTACTCCGGCGATGTCGCCAAGGCGGTCGCGGCCGGCGCGGACGCGGTAATGATGGGCAGCATATTCGCCGGCACCGAAGAAGCACCGGGGGAGACCATTCTCTACCAGGGCCGCTCCTATAAGCTCTACCGCGGCATGGGCTCGCTGAGCGCAATGCAGGACGGTGCCGCCGACCGCTATTTTCAGGATCCAGCCAACAATGCCGACAAGCTCGTTGCCGAGGGGATCGAGGGGCGCGTGCCCTACAAAGGCAGCGTAGTCAGCATCATTTTCCAGATGGTCGGAGGTCTGCGCGCCAGCATGGGCTACTGCGGTTGCGCCACCATCGACGACATGCGGACCAAGACGGACTTCGTCGAGATCACCTCGGCGGGCATGCGCGAATCGCACGTGCACGACGTGCAGATCATCAAAGAGGCCCCAAATTATCAGGTCGAATGACCTTGTCGACTCCACGACCCGACTCTAGGGCCCGACTCTACGACCAAGGGCCGATCGTGCCTCAACCAGCACGACCGGCCTTATCATTTGTGAAGGCTAGACGATGCATCAGAAAATCCTGATCCTCGATTTCGGCGCCCAGTACACCCAGCTGATCGCGCGCCGCGTGCGCGAAGCGCGGGTTTACTGCGAAATTCATCCCTACGACGTCAGCGACCAGTTCGTGCGCGACTTCGGCGCCAAGGGCGTGATTCTCTCCGGCAGCCATATGTCGGTGACCGAGGACACGACGGCGCGGGTGCCGCAGGCCGTATTCGAACTCGGCGTACCGGTGCTGGGCATCTGCTATGGCATGCAGACCATGGCCGGACAACTCGGCGGCAAGGTCGAGGCGGGCAAGGTGCGCGAGTTCGGCTATGCCGAGGTGCGCGCCCGGGGTCACACGCGCCTCTTCGACGGCATCGAGGATTTCCGCACGCCCGAGGGCCACGGAATGCTCAAAGTTTGGATGAGCCACGGCGACAAAGTCACCCGGATGCCGGCAGGCTTCAAGCTCATGGCTTCCACCGACTCCTGCCCGATCGCCGCCATGGCCGACGAGGAGCGCGGTTTTTACGCGGTGCAATTCCATCCCGAGGTCACGCACACGCTTCAAGGCACAGCCATCCTCAAGCGCTTCGTCAACGACATCTGCAGTTGCGCCGGCGACTGGAACATGCCCGATTATGTGTCCGAGGCAATCGCCCGGATACGCGAGCAGGTGGGCCAGGACGAGGTGATCCTGGGGCTTTCGGGCGGAGTCGATTCGTCGGTCGCCGCCGCGCTGATCCATCGCGCCATCGGCAAGCAGCTTACCTGCGTGTTCGTCGACCACGGGCTGCTGCGGCTGAACGAGGCCGAAGAGGTAATGGCGGCCTTCGCCAGGAGCCTCGGCGTCAAGGTGATCCATGTCGACGCCAGCACCGAATTCATGGGCAAGCTCGCAGGCGTCGCCGACCCGGAACAGAAACGCAAGATCATCGGCCGCGAATTCGTCGAGGTGTTCCAGCGCGAGGCGGCGAAGATCAAGAACGCCAAATGGCTGGCGCAGGGCACCATCTACCCCGACGTGATCGAGTCCGCGGGCGCCAAGACCAAGAAGGCGACCAATATCAAATCGCACCACAACGTCGGCGGCCTGCCCGATACCCTGCACCTCAAGCTGCTGGAGCCTTTGCGTGAGCTGTTCAAGGACGAAGTGCGCGAACTGGGCGTGGCCCTGGGTCTTCCTCACGACATGGTTTACCGCCACCCCTTCCCGGGGCCGGGGCTGGGCGTGCGCATCCTGGGCGAGGTGAAGCACGAATACGCCGACCTGCTGCGCCGCGCCGACGCCATTTTCATCGAAGAACTGCGTGCGGCACGTGATGCGGAGGGCAACAACTGGTACGACAAGACCTCCCAGGCCTTCGCCGTATTCCTGCCGGTGAAGGCGGTGGGCGTGATGGGCGATGGCCGAACCTACGAGTACGTGGTGGCGCTACGCGCGGTGCAGACGCAGGACTTCATGACTGCGCACTGGGCGCATCTGCCGCACGAGCTCCTGGGCAGGGTGTCCAACCGCATCATCAACGAGGTGCGCGGCATCAATCGCGTGGTCTACGACATCTGCGGCAAACCGCCTGCGACCATTGAGTGGGAGTAATCCAAAAGGCTTTCGGATCCGCCTCGCGAGACATTGCGCTGTGCGCTGTGCGCTGGCGCACAGAGCGTTCCGCGGCAAAGAGGATATCTTTGCAAGAGTTTCACTTTCTGCCCACAAAGGAGTGGGTCGCCATCGGCGCCATCGAGCGCCGGTTCTATGCGCTGCTGCTGGAGAAGTGCGGCATCGGCGATCCAGCCTTTGCGCCGCAGTGGGACGAGAGCAAATGGCCGGGGCTGAGGGAGAAGCTTGCCCGATCATCGACTGTTTACCATAGGAAAAGGAATGACCATGCTGCCCAGCGCCAAGAGCCTTGAAGGCAAACACGTACCCAACGTCAGTTTCAAAACACGCGTCAACAATCAATGGAAGGACGTGACCACTGATGAGGTGTTCAAAGGCAAGACCGTGGTTGCGTTTTGCCTGCCCGGCGCCTATACCCCGACCTGCTCGAGCGCCCACCTGCCGCGTTATAACGAGCTCGCCGGTGTGTTCAAGACCAATGGTGTGGACGAGATCGTCTGCCTGTCGGTCAACGACGCCTTTGTCATGAACGAATGGAAGCAGGATCAGGAAGCCGAAAACATCACCCTGCTTCCCGACGGCAACGGCGATTTCGCCGCCGGCATGGGCATGCTGGTGGACAAATCCAGCCTGGGCTTCGGCAAGCGCTCCTGGCGCTATTCGATGCTGGTCAAGAGCGGCGTGATCGAGAAGATGTTCATCGAGCCCGAAAAGGAAGGCGATCCGTTTGAAGTTTCCGATGCCGACACCATGCTCAAGTACATCAACCCGAAGGCGGTTGCGCCGGAGCCCGTGGTGATCTTCGCCAAGCCCGGCTGCCCGCACTGCGCGCGCGCCAAGGCGCTGCTCGAATCCAAGGGTTATCGCTACGACGAAATCAGCCTCGGCAAGCACAT
>DAIRFM010000205.1:0-4335 GCA_036795025.1 Burkholderiales bacterium
CAACTCACCTCCGGGAACAGGTGCGATGACATCTCCAGGCCCGCGGCCTGCGCCAGGGCGGCCGCTCGCATCCAGCCGGTGACCCCGCCGATCCGCTGCGCGTCCGGCATGACATAATCGCAGGCGCCTGCAGCCAGCGCCTGCGCCATCTGCTCCGGCCCCATGAAGTTCTCGCCGATCTGCACCGGCGTATCGAGCGCGTCGGCGATGCGGCCGTTGCCCTCGAAGTCGTCGGCGCGCGTCGGCTCCTCGATCCAGTGCAGGCCTCCCTCGTCGTCGAGCATGCGGCCGCGCAGGATCGCGTCGTTCACCGTGAGCGCCTGGTTGAAGTCGCACATCAGCGTAACTGCCGGGCCGATCGCTTTCTTCACCGTGCGCAGCGCGGCGAGGTCGTCCTGCGGGTCCGGCCGCCCCAGGCGCAGCTTGACCGCGGAGAAATCCTCCTTCACCAGTTGGTCGGCTTCGCGCGCCAGCGGCTTCAGCGGCATGATGCCCAAGCCCTTGGAGTTGTAAGCGCGCACCGGGCGCGGCGCGCCGCCGAGCACTTTGCATAGCGGCTGCGCCAGCGATTGCGCATAGGCATCCCAGGCTGCCATGTCGATGCCGGCCAACGCAAACAGCACGATGTTATGCACGCCGAGCAAGGTGTATTTCTGGCGCAGCTTGCGCTCGATCTCGAACGGCGCCACCGCGTCGCCCTTGAGCATCTCGCCCATCGCCTCGACCAGCGCGACGATTGGCCGCAGGTGCGGCCGGCCGATCGCAAACAGGTAGGCGCGTCCGGTGATGCCGGCCGCGGTCTCGAGGTCGATCAGCACCAGCGGCGCCATGCTCACGGCGCCGGTGCTGGTCTGCAGCGGCAGTCGCATCGGCACCACCACCGGCCGCACGCGCAGCCTGCGGATGTTCAGCATCGAGTCTTTCACGGCAGGTTCCTCCTGGTTGGATGTTCGGCGAAGCTACGCTGGTCTAATGTCTATTCACGTGGATGCTGCCCGTCGCCAGGGTAATTTCGCGCAGGAAACTCAATAACCCGGCGATCAACGCGAGCATCGCGCCGATAAACATCAGCGCGATCAGCTGCGACACGCCCACGCGCAGCATGGAACCGATGAACAGCGTTGCGATCACGATGCAGATGAACAGGGCGCCGATCGTGCATAGGCTGATGGCCCAATGGATCAGGCGCGCGCGCTGCGACAGAATCGCCATTTCAACGTGCGCGACGGTCTCCTCGCCGGCTCCCGCTTTGGGGCTGCTGTTCTCGAGCACACGGTAGCGATCGATGATGCGGCCCAGGCGGTTGATGAGCACGGCAAGAATGGCGCCGACGCCGGAAAGCAGAAACACCGGCGCGACGGCCAGTTGGATGACGTGGGAGACGGTTGAAATGCTGGGAATGGTTTCCATGGCGGATCCTCTGAAGGAAAGTCGTGAAATGTAAAAGCTCTAGGTTGGACCTATCGAAAATCCGGCTCGCGTCATGGTCGGCATGCGTTCATCCGCGAGGGGAGGCGCCTGGCCGGGCGCGACGCTCCTGCGCGCGTCCGAGCGCGAGGGCCAGCACGAGCCAAGCGCCCGCCAGCGGCACCGTCGCCAGCGAGATCGTCGACAGTTCCAGCCCGGCCCCGCGCAGCACCGCGAACAGCCAGCCGCTGACCGCATCCGCGCCGCGGAACACGACGATGTCGATCACGTTCTTCGCCTTGTATTTTTCCTCGCGTTCCAACACGGTAAACAGCACTTCCCGGGCCGGATTCGAGAGGGCGAAATTGGCGGTCCGCTGGATTGCCTGGAACGCGATGACCACGAGCAGCATCGGCGTGAAAGCCAGCGCCAGGAAGCCGAGGCCGAAGACCAGGGGGAGGACCGCAGCCGCGCGCCCGACGCCGAAGCGGGCGATCAGCCGGCCGGTCGCAAAAAACTGAACGATGATGGTCAGAATCCCGATCGCGAGGTCGATGGTGGCGAAAATGCGGGTGCGCACCCCCGGGTCGTCGGACGCGGCGGCAACGATGTTCGCCTGCTGGAAATAAAGAAACGTTCCGGCAAGCGACAGCAGGAATACCCACAGAGCGATGCCCGCCAGATAAGGCGAGCGCAGCACCATCGCGATGCCGGCAAGCCAGCCTCCGCCAAGCGCAGTGGCCTCCGCGTGCGCCGAGGGCGCCGGCTGCGCCAGCGCCAGCGCCATCACCGCCGCCGGCCCCGCTGTCGGCGCAACCGGCGCGCTCCCGGTTGACGCTGCCACCGACTCCAGCCGCCGCGCGCACAGCACGGCCAGCTCCAAGAACAGCGCCGCGACAAAGAGCAGATTGACCGGGCCGAGCGGCACCGCCAGCCCCACCGTCAGCGCCGGGCCGAGCAGCGCTCCTGCGGAACCGCCGGCGGCAATGAAACCGAACAGCCGCTTGGCCTGCTCGCTTGCAAACAGGTCCGCCATGAATGACCAGAACACGGACACCGCGAACAGGTTGAACACGCTGATCCAGACGAAGAACACCCGCGCGACGTGCACCTTGCCGACGTCGAAAGTCAGCAACAGCCAGAAGATCGCAATGTTGGCGACGAAGAAATGGTAGACCAGTGGAACGAAGCGCCGGCGCGGCAACCGCGCGACCACGGCGCCGAAGACGGGCACCGCGGCAAGCATCGCGACAAAGGTTGCCGTGAACAGCCATTGCAGATTGCGCACGCCGCCCGCGATGCCCATTTCGTCGCGCAAGGGCCGCAACACGTAGTAACCCGCGAGCAGGCAGAAAAAATACGTAAATGACCACGCCAGCGCCCGCCCCTCTCCGGGTCGCAGCGCAACCACCCGTTCCAACCAGCGTTGAACAACCGCATCGTTCACCATCGAGCCTTGCGCAGCGTTTTGTTTCCGGCGTTGCTTGCAGTGCGATGCAACATGGTCGCTACGAGCTGATGCCGAGTGCGATGACCCCGATGTTCATTTTTCCTGCCGCCTCGCCCGCTGCGAGCGGCAGCCCCCCCAAGGCGAGGCTTGCCGCGGCAGCCCCGGCGGTCTGGAGAAATCGGCGGCGGCTTTGCTGCAAGGCGTCTTTCGTTTTCATCAGAGATCTCCCGAATAGGGTGGTTCATGCTATAAATCGGCCAGCGCAGGCCTAGGCTATTGTAGGAGATAACCGCGGTTTTCTCCTAGTTGCACCAGAACTTTTGAAAAAACGCGCGAACCCTTACAGCCCGATGAATCCTGCGACCACAGTCACTTTGCAAAGCGGAATTGTTCGCGCGATTTCCCGGGAAGAGATGGCGAAACTCCCGATCCGCCGCTATGAGGGCGAGGTGTGCCTGGTAGCAACGCCTGGCGACCTGGAGCGCGCACTGGTGGACATCCGGCAGGAAAGCGTCATCGGCTTCGACACGGAGACGCGGCCCGCGTTCAAGAAGGGCGAGAGTCATCTGCCCTGTCTGGTCCAGGCGGCCACCGCGCGCACAGTGTATTTGTTCCAGTTGCGCCAGATCGACGTGTTCCAGGTTCTCGCCGAACTGCTGGCGGAGCCGCGCACCGTCAAGGTCGGCGTCGCGTTGGCAAACGATTTGCGGCCGCTTAAGCTGCTGTTTCCATTCATTGAAAAGAATGTGCTCGACCTCGGCGTCATCGCCAGGCGCTGCAGCCTGACCCAGACCGGTTTGCGCAATCTCGCAGGAATCTTCCTCGGCTTCCGCATTCCCAAAGGCGCCCGCACCTCGAACTGGGCCGCGCCGCACCTGTCGGCGGCGCAAATCACCTACGCCGCCACGGACGCCTGGGCCTGCCGTGAATTGTTCCTGCAGTTCCAGAGCCTCGGACTGGTGCCCAGCAAAGACGAGCACAACGATCGACGCTTCGACCGCTCCTGAATAAGGCCGGCGAATGCGCTGACATCAATTGCGCCAACCGCCGCTAACATGGTGATTTTTCTGTTATAATTCAATCAGCTTATCCACTTCCCAAGTCTGAGTTCGGCAAATGTGGAATGCTTGCCTTAGGAAATTCTGATTTAATCTGTGGCGCAATCAGAGCCTCCTCTGACTTGGGGGATTTACAAGGGGCACGGTGGGAAGAGAAGGGTCCCACCCCTTCCCTACGCCCCCCTTGTTCGGACCAGCGCTAACCGAAAAGGAAAACACACATGAATGTGATTTGGCGTTTCTACATGGATGGGGGCCATCGATGGAACTGGCAACAGATTGGTGCGGGCCAGGCGATCGTGGCCGAATCATCCAAGGGTTACAGCAATTACGAAGCATGCATGGCCAATGCAAAGGACCGGGGATACGTGTTTCTGCCGGCGCAGGGCAAACAAGCTCCGGGACGTTAGAGCATGGAAA
>DAIRFM010000206.1:0-2419 GCA_036795025.1 Burkholderiales bacterium
TAGAAATGGCTGCATACGATCTGGAAGAACAGGAACAGCTGGAAACGCTCAAAGCGTGGTGGAAGGAAAACGGCAATCTGGTGCTGACCGCCTTGAGTCTGGTGCTCATCGTGCTCGCCGCCTGGCAAGCCTGGAACTACTATCAGCGCAACCAGGCGGCCCAGGCCTCGGCCTTGTATGACGCCGTGCAGAAGGCAGCCGGCGCCAACGACCTGAAGCAGGTGCGCGAAAGCGCCGGCGCCATTCTCGAGCAGTACCCGCGCACGACCTACGCTGCAATGGCGGCACTGGTGTCGGCCAAGGCGCACTTTCAGGGCGGCGACCTGAAAACCGCGCACGCCCAGCTCGCCTGGGTCGCCGAGAACGCGAGGGACGAAGCGCTGCAGGATATCGCGCGGCTGCGGCTCGTCAGCGTGATGCTGGACGAAAAGGCCTACGACGATGCGCTGAAGGCGCTGGATACCAAGCACGGCGCCACGTTCGATGCGCAGTTCCTGGCGGCCCGCGGTGATGTTCTCGTCGCTCAAGGTAAAAAGGAAGAGGCACGCGGCGCTTACAAAGCCGCGCTGGACAAGGCGGACGCCAAGGATGCCGGATTGCGCGGATTCATCCAGCTGCGCCTGGATGCGCTGGGAACGGCGAAATGAGGCGTGTCTTCGCATTCGTCCCGGCGCTCGCGGCAATGCTGCTGGTTGCAGGTTGCGGCGGCGGCAGCATGGTCAGCAGTGCAATCGAGACCATGAACCCCATGAACTGGTTCGGCAGCCGCAGTCCGGCGCCGGAAATGGCCCAGCTGGCCCCGCTTACGAATACGGTTGACGTAAGCACGCTGTGGCAGGCGAACATAGGCAATTCGCAGCAGGCGGTATTCAGCCCCGCGGTGGCGGGCGACAGCGTCTACGCGGCTGCCTATGACGGCGCGATCACGCGCCTGGATGCCGGCAGCGGCAAACAACTGTGGCGCATCAATGCCGGAGAGCGTCTGACCGGCGGCGTTGGCAGCGACGGCAAGCTGGTGGCGGTCGGCAGCGGCAAGGGCGAGGTGCTGGCTTTCGACACGAACGGGACTGCACTATGGAAGGCGCAGGTCAGCAGCGAAGTGCTGGCTGCGCCGCAGGTGGCGGACGACGTGGTCGTGGTGCGCAGTGCCGACGGTCGCATCTTCGGCCTGGATGCGAAGGATGGAAAACGCAAGTGGTATTACCAGCGTTCCACGCCGGCGCTCACGGTACGCTCGCCGGTGGGAATCAGTATCTCCAGGGGCGTTGCCTACGCCGGCTTTGCCGGCGGCAAGTTGGTCGCGATCAATTTGGACAACGGCGCGGTGCGCTGGGAGGCTACCGTCGCCTTGCCGCGCGGCACCACCGAGCTGGAGCGGGTCACCGATGTAATCGGGCTGCCGGTCGTCACCGAGCGCGAGGTCTGCGCGGTCGCCTATCAGGGCCGCATCGGCTGCTTCGACCTGGCCACCGGCCAGGCGGTGTGGGGGCGCGAGATGTCGAGCACCTCCGGGTTGTCGCTCGATGCGCGCTACGCCTTCGTCAGCGACGACAAGGGCGCGGTGCATGCGCTCGACCGCATCGGCGGCACCAGCGTGTGGAAACAGGACAAGCTGCGCCTGCGCAACCTGTCCGCGCCGCTCGCCTTGGGGCGCGAGATCGTGGTCGCCGACATCCAGGGCTATGTGCATTTTCTCGCCCGCGACTCCGGTGCCTTTGTCGGCCGCGTCGCAACCGACGGCAGCCCCGTCAGCACCAATCCGGTCATGCTGCCCAACGGCGGCTTTCTCATACAGAGCCGCAACGGCGGGCTGTATGCATTCAGTGCGAAATAGAAAGAGCCTTCAACGCCAGGGTGCAAAGGGCGCCAGAAAAGTCGATTTCTTCGCGTCCTTTGCGCCTTTGCGTCCGATCCCACACGTATGAAACCTACCGTAGTCATCGTCGGCCGGCCGAACGTCGGCAAATCCACGCTGTTCAACCGGCTCACGCGCAGCCGCGATGCGCTGGTCGCGGACATGCCCGGATTGACGCGCGATCGCCATTACGGTGAAGGCCGGGTGGGAGACCGGCCCTATTTCGTGGTCGACACCGGGGGTTTCGAGCCGGTGGCGAAAGAGGGCATTCTGCACGAGATGGCGAAGCAGACCCTGCAGGCCATCGCCGAGGCCGACGTGATCCTGTTCATGGTCGACGTGCGCCAGGGACTCTCTCCACAGGACCGCAACATTGCCGGCATGCTGCGCAAGACCGGCCGGCGGGTGTTGCTCACGGTGAACAAGGCGGAAGGCATGAACATCGGCGTGGTCACGGCCGAATTTCACGAACTCGCGCTGGGCCAACCCTACGCCATCTCCGCCGCGCATGGCGAGGGCGTGCACGACCTCGTCGATCTGGCGCTCGCCGGGTTTGCGCCGGAG
>DAIRFM010000206.1:2519-4334 GCA_036795025.1 Burkholderiales bacterium
TGGCGAGGGCGTGCACGACCTCGTCGATCTGGCGCTCGCCGGGTTTGCGCCGGAGCCAGAGGATCAGCCGCTTCCGGACCATCCGCGCATCGCCATCATCGGGCGGCCCAACGTCGGCAAGTCGACCCTGATCAACAGCCTGCTGGGCGAGAACCGGGTCATCGCCTTCGACCAGCCGGGCACGACGCGCGACAGCATCGATGTCCCGTTCGAGCGCGACGGCCGGCGCTATACCCTGATCGATACCGCCGGGCTGCGGCGCCGCGGCCAGGTGTTCGAGTCGGTGGAGAAGTTCTCCGTGATCAAGACGCTGCAGTCGGTGGACCAGGCCAACGTGGTGGTGCTGGTGCTTGATGCGCAAGCCGACATCTCGGACCAGGACTCGCACATCGCCGGCTACGTCGTCGAGCGCGGGCGCGCGCTGGTGGTAGCGGTCAACAAATGGGATGGCCTGGACGACTACCGGCGCGAGTGCGTCAAGCGCGATCTGAGGCGCAAGCTCGGTTTCCTCGGCTTTGCGCGCTTTCATTTCATCTCCGCCCTGGAGGGCAGCGGCTTGTCCGGTATGCTGCCGTCGATCGACGACGCCTACCGCGCCGCCATGACCAAACTGTCGACGCCGCGCCTCACGCGCGTGCTGATCGATGCCGTCGAGCGCCAGCAGCCGCCGCGCAAGGGCCTCACGCGGCCCAAGCTGCGCTACGCTCATCAGGGCGGCATGAATCCGCCGCTGATCATCATCCACGGCAACGCGCTCGATGCCGTGCCGGAAAGCTACCGCCGCTATCTGGAGGGGCGCTTTCGCGAGGAATTCTCGCTCGAGGGCACGCCCCTGAAAGTGCAATTCAAGACCTCGGTGAATCCTTACTTGAAAAAGGCGTAGGGCGGCCCCATCTGCATTCCAGGTGGAAAAAGCCAGAGAAATCAATTAGAGTGGCAGTTCAACAACAAAGCTGTGGGGGCACGATGAGCACTAAAGGGCAGTTGTTACAAGACCCGTTTCTGAACACGCTGCGCAAGGAGCACGTGCCGGTCTCAATTTATCTGGTCAACGGCATCAAGCTCCAGGGGCAGGTCGAATCCTTCGACCAGTACGTGGTGCTGCTGAAAAACACGGTCACCCAGATGGTCTACAAGCACGCAATTTCCACCGTGGTGCCGGCGCGCGCAGTGACTATTTCCTACGAACATTCTGCTTCCGATAACTGAGGCCGGCCTGCTCGCCGCCGCCGGCGCGCGCGATGTCTGAGCGCCCGGTGCGCGCCAATGTGGCTGTGCTGGTCGGCCTGGATTTCGGCGCCGAAGGCTATGCCGAGAGTCTCGAGGAATTGCGGCTGCTCGCAGAAAGCGCCGGCTTGCGGCCGCGCGCCTTGATCCAGGGCAAACGTCAGCGGCCCGACAGTGCCCTGTTTGCCGGCTCGGGCAAGGTGGAAGAGATCGGGGCCGCCGTGCGCGAGCACAATGCCGTGGTAGTGGTGTTCAACCACGAGCTTTCCCCGGCGCAGCAGCGCAATCTGGAAAAGGCGCTGGATTGCCCGGTCATGGACCGCACCAGCCTGATACTCGGCATTTTCGCCCGGCGCGCGCGCAGCAACGAGGGCAAGCTGCAGGTGGAACTGGCGCAGCTCGAGTATGCGTCCACGCGTTTGGTGCGCGGTTGGACACACCTTGAACGCCAGCGCGGCGGGCGGGGATTTCTCGGCGGGATGGGCGAGACTCAGATTGAGGTCGACCGACGCCTGATCGGCAACCGCGTCAAGGTGCTCAAGGACAAGCTGGTCCAGTTCAAACGCCGGCGCGACGTGCAGCGCCGCG
>DAIRFM010000207.1:0-4299 GCA_036795025.1 Burkholderiales bacterium
GGTGGTGCCGGGCCTGGCGACCTACTATGCGTCGCGCCGTCGCCATCTGAAAGCCTACACGGTCAGCTCACTCGGCTATGCGCTCGGCCTCGCGGCGTCCTTATGGCTGGATCTGCCCTCCGGCGCCATGATCGTATGGGCCATGGTGCTGGTAGCGGTGCTTGCCGCCGGCCTGGAGCGCCGGCCCGCACATTGACAAATAGTCGGGTTGATTCCCGCAAAACCGCCCCAACCTTTAAACATTCACTGCGTCAGATCCCATTATGGAACAATTCCGTGGCACCACCATCCTGTCCGCGCGGCGCGGCCAAACCGTCGCGCTAGGCGGGGACGGCCAGGTCACCCTGGGCAATATCGTGATCAAGGCCGGGGCGCGCAAGGTGCGGCGCCTGTATCATGACCGTATCCTGGCCGGCTTTGCCGGCGGCACGGCCGATGCCTTCACCCTGTTCGAGCGCTTCGAGGCCAAGCTGGAGAAGCATCAGGGCAACCTGCTGCGCTCGGCGGTGGAACTCGCCAAAGACTGGCGCACCGACCGCATTTTGCGGCGCCTGGAGGCGATGCTGGCGGTAGCGGATCGCGAAACCTCGCTCATTATCACCGGCATGGGCGACGTGCTCGAGCCGGAGCTCGGCCTGCTGGCCATCGGCTCGGGCGGACCTTATGCGCAGTCGGCGGCGCGGGCACTGCTGGAAAATACCACGCTCACGCCGAAGGAAATCGTCGTCAAGTCACTCGGCATCGCAGCCGATATTTGCATCTATACCAACCAGCAGATTGTGATCGAAACCCTTGAGTGAGGCGGAAGGAGTAAGCCCGGCGTCGTTTGCCCCTACAGCCGTCGGAAACAAGCCATGTCACAAATGACCCCGCAGGAAATCGTCCACGAACTGGACAAGCACATCATCGGTCAGGATCGCGCCAAGCGCGCGGTCGCCATCGCCCTGAGGAACCGCTGGCGCCGGCAGCAGGTGGCCGAACCCCTGCGCCAGGAGATCACGCCGAAGAACATTCTCATGATCGGGCCGACCGGCGTGGGCAAGACCGAAATCGCGCGGCGCCTGGCCAAGCTCGCCGATGCACCTTTCATCAAGGTCGAGGCGACCAAGTTCACCGAAGTCGGCTACGTCGGCCGCGACGTCGATACCATCGTGCGCGATCTGGTCGAGATCAGCGTCAAGCAGACGCGCGAGCAGGCCATGCGCAAGGTCAAAGTCAGAGCCGAGGATGCGGCTGAGGAGCGCATTCTCGATGTGCTCCTTCCCCAGGCCCGCCGGTCGGGACCGTTGGATGCAGTGGAAGTGGGCACCCCCGCGGCCCCGGAGAACGCGGAAGCATCGGCGACGCGGCAGAAATTCAGGAAGAAACTGCGCGAAGGCGAGCTGGACGACAAGGAGATCGAGATCGAAGTGGCCGCGTCGCAGGCGCAAATGGAAATCTTTGCCCCGCCCGGGATGGAGGAGCTGACGTCGCAGATCCAGGGCATGTTCCAGAATATGTCCGGCAGCCGCAGGAAGACGCGCAAGTTGAAAATCCGCGAGGCGCTGAAACTTGCCGCCGAAGAAGAGGCGGCACGGCTGGTGAACGACGAGGACCTGAAGACCCATGCGCTTGCCAATGCCGAGCAGAACGGCATCGTTTTCATCGACGAGATCGACAAGATCGCCAGCCGCTCCGAGATCGGCGGCCCCGATGTGTCGCGCCAGGGCGTGCAGCGCGACCTCCTGCCCCTGGTCGAGGGCACCACGGTGTCGACCAAATACGGCATGGTCAAGACCGACCACATATTGTTCATCGCCAGCGGTGCTTTCCACATGGCCAAGCCTTCGGACCTCATCCCCGAGCTGCAGGGGCGCCTGCCGATACGCGTCGAGCTCGACTCACTGTCGGTCGCAGATTTCGAGAGCATCCTCACCCAGACCGACGCCTGTCTCACGCGCCAGTATCAGGCGCTGCTCGAAACCGAGGGGGTGAAGCTCCGGTTCCAGCCCGAGGGCATCAAGCGCCTGGCCGAGATCGCCTACGCCGTCAACGAGAAAACCGAGAACATCGGCGCGCGGCGCCTGTACACGGTGATGGAAAAACTGCTGGAGGAAATTTCCTTCGACGCGGGCAAGCGCAACGACGAGACCATCACCATCGACGCCGCCTATGTCGATGCGCGTCTGAAAGAACTGGCGCTATCCGAAGACCTGGCGCGATACGTTTTGTAATTTTCCATGGAGACAAAAATGAAACATTCCACACGAGCCGTCCTGTTCGGTTCCATCGGCCTGGTGCTCGGCGGCGGGCTCCCGACCAGCGTCGTGCATGCCCAGGAGGTGACCATCAAGGAACCGTGGGTGCGCGGCACCGTGCCCGGCCAGAAGGCGACCGGCGCGTTCATGCAGCTCACTGCCACCGAGTCGGCCACTCTGGTTTCAGTCGAGAGCCCGGTTGCGGGTTCGGTGCAGATTCACGAGATGAAAATGGAAAACGACGTCATGAAAATGCGGGCCATCCCGAAGCTGGATCTGCCTGCGGGCAAGGCGGTGGATTTGAAGCCGGGCGGCTACCACGTCATGCTGATGGACCTGAAGCAGCCGCTGAAGAAAGGCGAGGCGGTGCCGATCAGATTGCGCTTCGAGGCCAAGGACAAGACGTTCAAGACCATCGAAATCAAGGCGCAGGTGCGCGAACTCGGTGCCAGCCCGCAGCGCTAGCATTAGAGTTCCTTATCAAATGAGGGGATACATCCCCTCATACTGTAACGGACGCTAAGTTTTTCATGCGTCGGGAAAAGGCGGCCTCAAGCCGCCTTTTTTCGTTGTAGCGGCGGTAAAATGAACTAATTACCGAATAAGCCAAGGGCCAGTCCCATGTCCAACGATACCGAACCTGCACTCAAGGCGCAGATCCTCGCCGAGGCGCTGCCGTACATCAAGCGCTTTCACGGCAAGACCATCGTCGTCAAGTATGGCGGCAGTGCCATGACCGAGCCGGCCCTGCAGAAGAGCTTCGCCCACGATGTGGTGCTGTTGAAGCTGGTGGGCATGAACCCGGTGGTGGTTCATGGCGGCGGCCCGCAAATCGAGGCGGTACTGAACCGCATCGGCAAAAAGGGCGAGTTCGTGCAGGGCATGCGCGTCACCGACGCGGAAACCATGGACGTGGTCGAGATGGTGCTGGGGGGCGCGGTCAACAAGGATATCGTCACGCTCATCAATCAGGCCGGCGGCAAGGCGGTGGGACTCACCGGACAGGACGGCGCTTTCATCCACGCGCGAAAGATGCTGCTGCCCGACAAGGACCGGCCGGAGCAGATGCTCGACATCGGCCAGGTGGGTGAAATCGAGTCCATCGATCCGCAGGTGATCTCCGCCCTGGAAGTCGGTGGTTTCATCCCCGTGGTGGCCCCGATAGGGGTCGGTGCCAACGGTGAATCCTTCAACATCAACGCCGACCTGGTGGCGGGCAAGCTCGCTGAAATCCTGAAGGCGGAGAAACTGGTGCTGCTCACCAACACCCCGGGCGTTCTCGATAAGGACGGCAAGCTCCTCACCGGCCTGACGGCAAAGCGCATCGACGCGTTGTTTGCCGATGGCACGCTCTCCGGCGGCATGCTGCCGAAGATCAGCTCGGCACTGGATGCCGCCAGGAGCGGGGTGAAAAGCGTGCATATCATTGATGGTCGCGTGGAGCATGCGCTGCTGCTGGAAATTCTCACCGACCAGGGTGTCGGCACGCTGATACGCGGCAAGTGACTTTGCCGGGCTCGTCGTTGCCCCGGCAAAGTCATCCTGAGGCGCGTAGCGCCGAAGGATCTGCTGTTACGCTTTTAGGCGATTTGTTTGCCGCCTTTATCCCACAGGCCGTCGAGATAGCCTTCCTTGGGATCGTAAATCGTCAGCACCTTGCCGCGCGGCGTCTTGCTGAAGGAGATATGCACCCATTTCGCGTACTCCAGGATGCACTGGTCGAATTCGATGTCGGAGGCGCGGATGGCTTTGATGATATCCACCGGCGGCCCGAATTCGGCGCAGGTGAAATCGGCGGCCTGCCCCTGAGTGTGCTGCGAGGTTTTCGTGCCGCCGACGCAGCGGTTGAGCTCGGGGCAGCGGTAGCCGCTGGAGATTTCCAGCGGGAACTCGGTCAGCAGCTGCACTCTTTCGAGACCCTGGGCCAGCAGTCGCAGGTTGTCGACGATCTCCGGGCCGGGCGTGTTATCGATGCGCTCGCGTTCCGCGGTTTCGGAATCAATCAGTTGCTCGAGTGAGAAGTTTCGCGTCAGCCGCATGCGGCAATTCTAGATTGGACCGG
>DAIRFM010000208.1:0-1225 GCA_036795025.1 Burkholderiales bacterium
GATTCCCAGGCGCTGCGGCCTTGCGCGGCCTGGGCCGTATCGAATTCGCGCGACAGCGCCTGCGCCATGCGCCGGTTGGGCGTGATCACGGTGACGCCGCCGGCGAGAGCCTGGTCGAGACCCCGGGCTAAGCGCGCGAAGAGTTGCGCTTTGGAAAGCGTTGCGTAGTCGTCGCCGGACATGGTGGCATATGATAAGTCACGATTGCCCGCGGGCATGGGGATTTCACCAAGGGGGATTTCACGAAAGAGGATTTCACGACAGGGGGTCCCGCGCAAACGGCAGGAGCGCGATCCGCCGCAACCGGCGCTTCGTGATTATTGTCAAAGACAGATTGCGGCGCGTGGAGTATGTTTCACAATTCCTGCCTGGTCGATACCATGGACAATCCCGATCTCCTGCTGCTGGCCCGCGCCCAATTCGGGCTGAACATCGGCTTTCATATCCTGTTCCCCAGCCTCACCATCGGGCTGGCGTGGATCCTGGTGTACTTTCGCATCCGCTACGCGCAGAGCGGCGACGCCGCCTGGCTCGCGACCTACAAGCTCTGGACCAAGGTGTTCGCGCTCTCGTTCGCGATGGGCGTGGTTACCGGCATCACCATGTCGTTCCAGTTCGGCACCAACTGGCCCGGTTTCATGAATCGCGTCGGCAACATCGCCGGGCCGCTGCTCGCGTTCGAGGTGCTGACCGCATTCTTTCTCGAAGCCACTTTTCTCGGCGTCATGCTGTTCGGCATGAACCGCGTGCCCGCCTGGGTGCACATCGCGGCGACGGTGCTGGTCGCGATCGGCACCTTGCTCTCGGCGTTCTGGATCCTCGCGCTCATCTCCTGGATGCATACGCCTGCGGGGCAGGTGATGGCCGATGGCGTGCTGATCGCGGGCGACTGGCTGCAGGTGATTTTCAATCCGTCCTTCCCCTACCGCATCACGCACATGCTGCTCGCCTCGGGGCTCACCGCCTCCTTCGTCGTCGCCGGGCTGTCGGCCTGGCGCCTGCTGCGCGCTCCCGCGGATGTCTCGGCACTGCGCACGCTGCGCACCGGCGTCGTTATCGCCGCGGTGATTGCGCCGCTGCAGATTTTCGCCGGCGATCTGCACGGGCTGAATACGCTCGAACACCAGCCGGCGAAAATCGCCGCGATGGAGGCGCTGTGGAACACCGAGCGCGGCGCGCCGCTGGTGCTGTTCGCGCTGCCGAACGCGGAAACGCGGCACAACGA
>DAIRFM010000208.1:1325-4285 GCA_036795025.1 Burkholderiales bacterium
GTGGCGCCGCTGTTCTTCGCCTTTCGCGTCATGTTGGGCCTGGGGGTGCTGATGCTCGCGGTCGCATGGACCGGCGCATGGTTGTTGCGCCAGGGCAAGGCGCCGCCGGGATGGCTGTTGTGGACGCTCGCCGGCTGCACCTTCTCCGGCTGGGTGGCGACGCTCTCGGGCTGGCTGGTCACCGAAATCGGGCGCCAGCCCTGGCTGGTCACCGGCATCCTGAGAACGTCGCAGGCGGTGGGCCGCGTCCCCGAGGCGCAACTCGGCGCGAGTCTCACCGGCTACGTCCTCGTCTACGCCCTGATGCTCGGGGCCTACATGGTGGTGATCACCCACCTTGCGGGCAAGGGCGCCGGGTCGGATAAAGGGTCGAACACAGGGTCGGGCGCCGCCGGGCCCGCGCAGGAGGAGGCGGTATGAGCCTCGACCTGCCGCTCATTTTTGCCGCGCTGATGGGCGTGGCCGTGCTCGCCTACGTTGTGCTCGACGGCTACGACCTCGGCGTGGGCATGCTGATGCCCGCGGCCGACGCGCGCGAACAGGAACTGATGGTGTCCTCGATCGGGCCGTTCTGGGACGCGAACGAAACCTGGCTGGTGCTGGGCGTGGGCATCCTGCTGGTGGCGTTCCCGGTGGCGCACGGCGTGGTGCTGGGCGCGCTCTACCTGCCGGTGGCGGCCATGCTGATCGGGCTGATGCTGCGCGGCGTGGCGTTCGAGTTCCGCGTCAAGGCCGAGGGCTGGCACCGCGAGCTGTGGAACTGGCTGTTCTGGCTCGGCTCGTTCATCGCCTCGTTCGCGCAGGGGCTGATGCTCGGGCGCTACATTACCGGCTTCGAATCCGGCTTCGGCTATCTGCTGTTCGCGCTGGTGGTGGCAGCCGGGCTGTGCGGAGGCTACGTCCTGCTCGGCGCGACCTGGCTGATCTACAAGACCGACGGCACGCTGCAGAAAAAGGCCGTGGCCTGGGCGCGCTGGGGCCTGTTGTGGGTCGCGCTCGGCGTGGCCGCGGTCAGCGTCGCCACGCCGCTCGTGAGCCAGACGGTGCAGATGAAATGGTTCGATTTTCCGAGGACGCTGGGGCTGATGCTGCTGCCGCTGGTGACGCTGTTGGCGTGGATCTGGGTGTGGCGCTCGACCGGGCGCTTGTCCCGGGGCGTAGCAGGCGCCGCGCAATGGACGCCGTTCGCCGGCGCCGTGGCGATTTTCGTGCTCGCCTTCCTCGGGCTCGCCTACAGCCTGTTTCCGTACGTGGTGATGGACCGGCTGACGTTCTGGGATGCCGCGGCGCACCCGTCATCGCTGAAAGTGGTGCTCATCGGCGCGCTGATCGTGCTGCCTTTCATCATCGCCTACACCGCGTATTCGTACTACGTGTTCCGCGGCAAGGCGCGACCCGGGCTGTACGACTAGCGAGGGATGCGACCCCGGACCCCGGAGCACGCCCGGGACGCGGATCCGACACTGCTCGCTACTTTTCCAGCAGGTGTTTTTTCGCTTTGACCTTGGCCCATTCGTCCGCGTCCGCCGGCGCGTCCTTGCGCTCGATGATGGGCTTCCATACCTTGGACAGTTCGGCGTTGATCGCCGTGTAGTCCTTCTGGTCGTCCGGGACGTCGTCCTCGGCGAAAATCGCCTCCACCGGGCATTCGGCCACGCACAGGGTGCAGTCGATGCATTCGTCGGGATCGATGACCAGCATGTTCGGCCCCTCGCGGAAGCAATCCACGGGGCAGACGTCGACGCAGTCGGTGTATTTGCACTTGATGCAGGATTCGGTTACGACATAGGTCATGGGTAATGTCCTGAAAAGACGGCCGCTGAACTCTTGAGGCTTGATTTTACCATAGCCTTTTCGCGATTCGAAACTTGAAACCCGGCGGCTTGCCTCCAGATACAGGCAAGGCCCGCCGCAGCGGCAAGTTCGAAATAGGGCTAGAATTCGGGTTCACCCCTCCCCGGCCTTCACGGCTGCGGGTTGCGAACAAACCCCAACACACGAATACGAGGACTGCATGAGCGAACATATCCATCACGTTACCGATGACACATTCGAAGCCGAGGTGCTGCAAGCGCAGAGCCCGGTGCTGGTCGATTACTGGGCCGAGTGGTGCGGCCCGTGCAAGGCGATTGCCCCCACTCTGGAGGAAGTCGCCAAAGAGTACTCGGGCAAGCTCAAGGTCGCCAAGGTCAACGTAGACGAGAACCAGGAAATACCGCGCAAGTACGGCATCCGCGGCATCCCGACGCTGATGCTGTTCAAGAACGGCAACATCGAGGCCACCAAGGTGGGCGCGCTGTCGAAATCCCAGCTCACGGCGTTCCTTGACAGCAACATCTAGACACTCTATCCTTGCACCTGAAGCGTCACCGGCGAACTTCTAAGCCGGATCCGGACGCCAGTTCATCCCTGTTTCAAATCCCAAGGCCTCTTTAGCCTTTTCGTTCCATACGAGCGTTTCCGCATGCAATTATCCGAGCTTAAAACCCTGCACGTCACCGAGCTGGTCCAGATGGCGGTGGAACATGAAATCGAAGGCGCCAACCGCCTGCGCAAACAGGAACTTATTTTTGCGCTGCTGAAGAACCGGGCGAAGAAGGGCGAATCGATTTTCGGCGACGGCACGCTGGAAGTGCTGCCCGACGGCTTCGGCTTCCTGCGCTCGCCCGACACCTCCTACCTCGCCTCGACCGACGACATCTACGTCTCCCCCTCCCAGATCCGCCGCTTCAACCTGCATACCGGCGACACCATCGAGGGCGAGATCCGCACGCCCAAGGACGGCGAGCGCTATTTCGCGCTGGTCAAGGTGGACAAGGTCAACGGCGATCTGCCGGAGAACTCCAAGAACAAGATCCTGTTCGAGAACCTGACGCCGCTGCACCCGGACGAGGCGTTCAAGCTCGAGCGCGACATCAAGGCCGAGGAAAACATGACCGGCCGCATCATCGACATCATCG
>DAIRFM010000022.1:0-9835 GCA_036795025.1 Burkholderiales bacterium
GCACGACAGCATCACGATGGCGGAAGTGGGATCCATGGTGAAGGTGAGCGGCAGCAGAATGGCCACGCCGTTCGGCCCCCCCAGGCCGGGCAACACGCCGATGACGATCCCGAGCACGATGCCGATCGCCATCATGCCGATGTTGTACCAGGTGAGCGCGAGCGCAAACCCGTGAAATAAAGCCCCCAGTTCTTCCACTTGACGATTCTCCGGTCGCGCGTTTCAGTAGCCGAACAGGGCTTCCAGCGGCCCTTTGGGTAATGGCACCATGAACTGGATTTCAAACATCCAGAACAGCATCGCATTCACGCCGATGCTGACCAGCAGGGTTTTCAGCCAGCTGTACTTGTCCATTACGCGCATGAACGCGGCGATAAACACCGCCGAGGCGACATAGATGCCGACGAACTGGATCGCCAGCACATATACCGCGGTAGGCAGCAATACCAGCAGCACCGGCTTGAACCGGTCCCATGAAACGAAGATCTCGCGCTTGCGGTCCCTGCCGAACAGCGACTTCAGCGCGACCACGACGCTCGCGATGCAGAGGATGGCCCCAATGCGGAACGGAAAGTATCCCGACTCCGGCCCGTCGGGGGCCCAGCCCGCGCCGATCCTGTAATTGTCGGCCATCATCACTACGCCAACGAGGAAGATGCCGAGCGACGCGATCGCATCCACCGCGCTGTGCGACAGGCCGCCGCCATGAGGGCGAATCCGCGTTTGCTCCTGCTCCATGTTCTACCTCCCGCCGACCAACGGAGCCGGCCTTATTTCTTGCTGGCGAACCCGGCTTCGTGCATCAGCTTGTTGTGGAACGCCTCATCCTTCTCCAGGAACTTCACGAACTCCTGCCCGGTGAGATAGGTTTCCTTGAGGGCTTGTTTCGCCACGTATTCTTTCCACTCCGGAGTGGCGATCACCTTTTTCAGCAGGTCGGCATAGAACGCAACCTGGTCCTTAGTGGTGCCGGCGGGCAGGAAGAAGGCGCGCAGCATCTGGTATTGCACATCGATACCGGACTCCTTGCAGGTGGGGATGTCGGCCCAGGACTGGTCTTTGGTAACCTTGTCCTTGTAGACCATGCGTTGCTCGGAGAACACGCACAGCGCGCGCACTTGATCGGCTCGCCACTGGGCAACGTTCTCGCTCGGGTTGTTGACGTTGGAGTCGATATGCTTGCCCACCAGTTGCGTCGCCGCCTCGCCGCCGCTCTTGTAGGGGATGTAGGTGAATTGCGCCCCCGCGATTTTGTCGAGCGCGACGGTAATGATGTGGTCCTCGCGCTTCGAGCCGGTGCCGCCCATCTTGAAGGTTCCGGGAGCTGCGGCTTTAACGGCGGCAAGGTAATCCTTCGGCGTCTTGTACGGCGTCTCGGCGTTGACCCACAACAGGAATTCGTCCAGCGCGATCATTGCCACCGGGTTTAAGTCGCGCCAGTTGAACGGCAGGTTGACTGCGATCGGCAGCGTGTAGATGGCGGAGAACGCAACCATAAGTTTGTGCGGGTTGCCTTTGGAGTCTTTGACGTCCATGATGCCCTCGGCGCCGCTCGCCCCTGACTTGTTCATGATCAGCATCGGCTGCTTCATCAGTTGGTGCTTCAACACGATGCCCTGGATCGTGCGTGCCATCTGGTCGGAAGCGCCGCCCGCCCCCGCGGGCACTATGACCTCGACGGGCCTGGTGGGCTCCCATGCGGCGTGCGCGGGCGCGATCAGGGCGCAGGTCAGCGCCGCCGCGCAAAGCGGCAGCAGGGGAGATTTGTTCGATAGCTTGCGCATCAGTTGCATCATGATTGTGTCCTCCGGTTGAGTTCGAGATTGCGCTGCCGCGAGTCCCGGCAGCCTAGGATGTTCTGACCAAGGGGGCCCAGGAAACGGGGGTTAGACCCTTCCTTCCCCGCCGGGTCCCCTGGTAAAGCCCCCCAAGTCAGACGAAGCTTTGATTGGGTCATGGTCTTCATCAAAGCTTCCGCTATCGTCTTATGCCGCATTGACCTTGGCCCCGGGCGCGTGCTTTCCGGCGGCCTCGGCAAGATAGGACATCGCGGCCGCGACGCCGCCCTGTTGGTGCGGGACGCGGGCAAGAGCCAGCCCCATTTCGACGCCGGCGAGCGTGCCCATCAGCGTGAGATCGTTGAAGTCGCCCAGGTGGCCGATGCGGAACACCTTGCCCGCGAGCCTTCCCAAGCCGGTGCCGAGCGACATGTCATAGGCTTCGAGTATGGTCTTTCTGAGCGCATCGGCGTCGTGGCCGGCGGGCAGCATCACCGCGGTGAGGGTGTTGCTGTATTCCTCGGCGTTGGCGCAAAGAATTTCCAGGCCCCAGGCGCGCACCGCGCGCCGCGTTGCTTCGGCATGGCGCGCGTGGCGCGCGAACACTTGGTGCAAGCCTTCTTCCCGCAGCATGTCGATGGCCTCGCGCAGCCCATAGAGCAGATTGGTCGCGGGCGTATAGGGAAAATAGCCGGTCCTGTTGGCGGCGATCATTTCGTCCCAGGCCCAGTAGGACTTCGGCAGCTTCGACGACTGCGCCGCTTTGCGCGCCTTCTCGCTCACCGCGTTGAAAGACAGGCCCGGCGGCAGCATCAAGCCCTTCTGCGAGCCGGCCACGGTCACGTCCACGCCCCATTCGTCGTGCCGGTAGTCGATCGACGCGAGCGAGGAAATCGTGTCCACCATGAATAGGGCCGGATGGCTCGCCGCGTCTAGGGCAGCGCGGATCAGCGGAATCCGGCTGGTGACGCCGGTGGAGGTTTCGTTGTGTACTACGCACACCGCCTTGATGGCGTGTGCCTTGTCTTCCTTCAGCCTGGCTTCGACCGCAGCCGGGTCGGCGCCCTGGCGCCAGTCGGTGGCGATCAGTTCCACCTGCAGGCCGAGCTTGCCCGCCATTTTTTGCCACAGGCTGGCGAAATGCCCGGTCTCGACCATCAGCACCCTGTCGCCGGGCGAGAAACAGTTGACCAGCGCCGCCTCCCAGGCGCCGGTGCCCGAGGCCGGGTAAATCACCACCGGCTGCTGCGTCTGAAATACGTATTTGAGGCCTTCGATGATCTCCATGCCGAGGTGGCCGAACTTCGGCCCGCGGTGATCCATGGTGGGATAGTCGATGGCGCGCAGGACGCGGTCGGGCACATTGGTGGGCCCGGGGATTTGCAGGAAATGACGACCGCTCTTGAAGGCCATGGCAGGGTTCCTTGTGGGCAGGAATGGTGGGCGGGACAGCCCTGATAGTGCAGTCCTATTTTGTATGCAATTTAATCACGCTGCAGA
Source organism: Burkholderiales bacterium (assembly GCA_036795025.1). GTDB lineage: Bacteria > Pseudomonadota > Gammaproteobacteria > Burkholderiales > SG8-39 > 2-12-FULL-64-23. The sequence goes on from DAIRFM010000022.1 coordinate 3,279, forward strand.
GGATTCCGTCAATTAATATTGTAACTGATTGGTTTATATGTATTTGTTTTGAATTGCCAAGACCGGACGCCAAGCGTATTATGCATACAAAATGTCCGATATCATAGACCAAGAATTGGAACACCCGACCCCAAGCCTAAGCGACGGGACTGCGGCCGCGCCGCGCCTGCTGGCGGCGGAAGTGGTCGAGCGCCTGCGCGACCTGATCATCCAGGGCGAACTCGCGCCGGGGGTGAAACTGAACGAGCGCGTGCTGTGCGAGCGCCTGCGCACTTCGCGCACTCCCGTGCGCGAGGCGATCAAATATCTCGCGTCAGAGGGCCTGGTCGAGCTCTTGCCGAACCGCGGCGCCATCGTCACCCCCATCACGGCGACAACGGTGCGGGAAATGTTCGTGCTGCTGGGCGCGCTCGAGGCGCTCGCCGGCGAGCTTGCCTGCGTCAACGCGAGCGACGCCGACATCGCCGAGATCCGGGCCCTGCACTACCAGATGCTGGCGCACCACGCGCGCGGCGAACTCGCGCCGTATTTCCGCTGCAATCAGCAAATCCACATGCGCCTGGTCGAATGCGCCGGCAATGCCGCGCTCGCCAACACCTACCGCGCCCTGAACAGCCATGTGCGCCGCGCGCGTTACATGGCGAATTTTTCGCGCGAGCGCTGGGACCATGCGGCGGAGGAACACCAGAAAATCCTCGATGCGCTCATCCGGCGTGACAGCGCATTGCTTCCTGCCCTGCTGCGCAGCCATCTCAGCAACAAGATGCTGGTGGTGCTGGAAGCGCTAGGCCAGCAAGCCGGCCAGGTAATGTAGTAATGTAGCGTGGCACGCTACGCCTGCGAAGGCGGGGGCGCCAGAAAACCCGCTGGTGGAAGTTCACTCTCTATCGCGCATAGCGTTCGTAACCCATTTGCAGGATCCTCTTCCAGGAGATCATTTTGAACATCGACATCATTTCCGACGTGGTCTGTCCCTGGTGCTACATCGGCAAACGCCAGATCGAGGCGGCGCTCGCGCTGTACGCGCAGCAAAACCGCGGCGCGGACCAGCCGCGCGTCACCTGGCGGCCGTTTCAGCTCAATCCGCAGCTGCCCGCCGAGGGCATGAGCCGGGAGGAATACGTGGTGCAGAAATTCGGCGCTGCGCGCAGCAAGGACATCTATGCGCGCGTGGCCGCGGTCGGCGCCGAATACGGCATCCCGTTCGCGTTCGACCGGATTGCGCGCCAGCCCAACACCGTCGCTATGCACAGCCTGATCGCGCTCGCCGCCGCTGCGGGGCCGCAGGCCGATGGCTTGCAAGACAGGGTCAAGGAAGCTTTCCTGCACGCCTACTTTCTCGACGGCGTCGATCTGACCAGGACGGAAAACCTGGTCGCCATTGCCACCGCCGCGGGCCTGGACCGGGCCAAGGTGGAGCAATGCCTGGCCGACCCGCAGTCGCGGCAGGCGGTGGAGCAGGAAGACCAGCGCGCGCGCGCCATCGGCGTCGAAGGCGTGCCCTTTTTCATTTTCAACGGCAAGCTGGCCGTGTCCGGCGCGCAGGGGCCCGAAGCGCTGCTCGACGCCATGCGCCAGGCCGAAACCGCGGTCGCGTAAATAGCACAATTCATCCGCGTTCGAGATCCTATGGATCGAGCACCCAAGCACGTTGCCACGGTCACGCTGCATCCGCGCGCGGGCGACGGCGCGCTCGCCGCGCGGCTGCGGCGCGAGATCCGGGGCGAGGTTCTGTTCGATGCCGCCAGCCGCGGCCGCTATGCCACCGACGCCTCCATCTACCAGATCGAGCCGGTCGGGGTGGTGGTGCCGCAGACCGAAGAGGACGCGCGCATCGCGATCCAGATCGCCACCGACCAAGGCGTGCCGATCCTGCCGCGGGGCGGCGGCACCTCGCAGTGCGGCCAGACCGTGGGCGCGGCCCTGGTCATCGACAATTCAAAATACCTGAATCAGCTCGTCGCTTTCGATAAGGACGCGCGCACGGCCGTGGTGCAGCCGGGCATGGTGCTCGACCGGCTGAATGCTTATCTCAAGCCGCATGGCCTGTGGTTCCCGGTGGATGTTTCCACCAGCGCGCAGGCCACCCTCGGCGGCATGGCCGGAAATAACTCCTGCGGCTCACGCTCCATCCGTTACGGCAACATGGTGCACAACGTGCTCGGCATCGATGCCCTGCTCGCGGACGGCTCCGAGTTCCACTTCGGCGCCAGCGATCAACTCGCCGGCGCGCCGCGGGCTTACCGGGCACTGGTCGAGCGCGTGCACGCAATCGTGCGCCGTGAGGCGGCGGAGATCGAAGCGCGCTGGCCGAAGGTGCTGCGCCGGGTGCAGGGCTACAACATCGACATGGTGCAGCCGGGTGCGGAAGGAGCCATGCTCGCGCACAACCTCGCGCACCTTTTGGTCGGCTCGGAGGGCACGCTCGCCTATTCGCGGCGCATCCATCTCGCGCTTGCGCCGCTGCCGCGACACAAAACCCTTGGCGTGTGCCATTTCCCGGCTTTCCATCAATCGATGCAGGCGCCGCAGCATATCGTCAAACTCGGGCCCACGGCGGTGGAACTGGTGGACCGCACGATGATCGAGCTTGCGCGCGGCAATGCCGCGTTCAAGCCCATCGTCAACCGCTTTCTCAAGGGCGACCCGGACGCGATTCTCCTGGTCGAATTCGCCGACGACGATCGCGGCGCGCAGCTCGCAAAGCTGAAGCAGCTGGTGGAGCTGATGGCCGAACTCGGCTTCCCCGGCGGCGTGGTCGAGATCACCGACTCAGGCCTGCAGCAGGAAGTGTGGGCGGTGAGGAAAGCGGGCCTCAACATCATGATGTCGATGAAGGGCGAAGGCAAGCCGGTGTCCTTCATCGAGGACTGCGCCGTGCCGCTGGAACACCTCGCCGAATACACCGAAAAACTGACGCAGGTGTTCGCCAGGCACGGCACGCGCGGCACCTGGTACGCGCACGCCTCGGTCGGCACCCTGCACGTGCGCCCGGTGCTCAACATGAAGGAAGGCGGCGCCAGGCAAATGCGCGCCATCGCCGAGGAGGCGTGCGAACTGGTGAAGCGCTACAAGGGCGCCGCCTACTCGGGCGAACACGGGGACGGCCTCGCGCGCTCGGAGTGGATCGAGCCCATCATCGGCGCGCGCCTGATGCGCGCGCTGGAGGAAATCAAGGACCTGTTCGATCCGCGCGGGCTGATGAATCCGGGCAAGATCGTGCGCGGCTCGAAGCAGGACGACCGCAGCCTGTTCCGTTTCAAACCCGGGTATGCAGCGCGGCAACTCGATACCGCTCTGGATTGGAGCGAGTGGAATGCGCCCGGCGCTGCCGGCCCGGGCGCCGCGGCTGGCCGCGGTCCCGAGACGAGCGCCGCGTCGAGCCGCGGCTTTGTTGCGGCGGTGGAGATGTGCAACAACAACGGCCATTGCCGCAAGTTCGACGCCGGCACCATGTGCCCGTCCTACCGCGCCACCGGCAACGAACGCGATCTCACCCGCGGCCGCGCCAATACCCTGCGGCTCGCCCTGTCCGGACAATTGGGCGCCGACGCATTCACCTCGGAGGCGATGCATGAGGCCATGGATTTGTGCGTGAGCTGCAAGGGCTGCAAGCGCGAATGCCCCACCGGCGTCGACATGGCGAAGATGAAAATCGAGTTTCTGCATCACTACCATAAGCGCCACGGCCTCTCGCTCAAGGACCGGTTGATCGCCTATTTGCCGCGCTACGCGCCCTGGGCCGCGCGCCTGCCCTGGCTCGCCAACCTGCGCGACACCCTTCCCGGCCTGGCTACCCTGAGCGAATCGCTGTTGGGCCTGTCCGCCAAACGCTCCTTGCCCAAGTGGCGCAGCGATCCGTTCCTGTCCAGCACCCACGCGCCGGCCAAGAGGGCGGGCGCGGAGCAACGCGAGGTCGTGCTTCTGGTCGACACCTTCAACAATTATTTCGAACCCGACAACGCGCGCGCCGCGCTCGCGGTGCTCGAGGCGGCGGGCTATCGCGTGCACCTGGCGCGCGCGGCCGACGACCAAAACGAAAATGCGCGCCCGCTGTGTTGCGGCCGCACTTTCCTCGCCAGCGGCCTGGTGGACGAGGCAAGGGTAGAGGCGCGGCGCACCCTCGAAGCGCTTCAGCCTTACGTCGAGCGCGGCCTGCCCATCATCGGGTTGGAGCCTTCGTGTCTCTACACCCTGCGCGACGAATTCAGGTCCATGCTGCCCGGCGCGAACACCGAAGCGCTCGCCGCACGGGCGGTGTTGTTCGAAGAATTCCTCGCCGCCGAGCACCAGGCCGGCAGATTGAAGCTCAAGCTTAAACCCCTGCCGCAGAAGAAGGCCCTGCTGCACGGCCATTGCCACCAGAAAGCCTTCGGCGCGATGCCACAGGTGGCGCAGGTGCTCGGCCTGGTTCCGGAACTGAAAGTGGAGACCGTGGAATCTAGCTGCTGCGGCATGGCCGGCGCCTTCGGCTACGAGGCCGGTCACTACGATGTATCGATGAAAATGGCCGAAGCAGCGCTGTTGCCCGCGCTGCGCAAGACCGGCGCCGATACGCTGCTGATCGCCGACGGCACCAGCTGCCGCCATCAAATCCACGACGGCCTGCGGATGGGAGCGGACACGCCCCCACCGGTCGCGCAGCGCGAGGCCGTGCATGTCGCGCAGGTGCTGGCGCGGGCGCTCTCGCGCTAGACCGGCGTCCCATGCAGAGCATCTCTTTCCGCGACCTGTTCGACCACATCGGCACCCAGCGTATGACCTTCAGCAAACGCGCCGAGGCCTTGTCCGGCCAGGAGGTCGAGTTGCGCGGCTACCTCGTCGCCATGCACAGTGACGAGAGGCAAATCACGCTGGCCGGCACAGCGGGCGTGTGTCCCGATTGCGCCGACGACCCGGTGGCCTACGTGCACCTGCCCGGCTTCAGCCCCGGCGCGGCCCTGTTCAGCCCGCAGGCGGTGCGCTTGAAGGGCAGGCTGTCCTACGGCTTTGCCGTCGCGCCCGAAGGCTACGCCACGTTTCTGCGGCTGGAGAACGCCAGCGTCGCAACCGGGCTCAAGCCCGGCCTCTTGTCGGGCAAACGCAGCTGAATCGACAGGTTGGGTTTCTGGTTTGCTGCCGGCCTACGGATATGCAAAAGGCCAGCACGCGTCCGAGACCGGAATCGATTTCGACTAAGCCAGGACGTCCGGATCGAGCTGGCGCTCGAGATGGGTGAGCTGGTCTTTCAGCAGCAGCTTGCGTTTTTTCAGCCGCTGCAGGCGCAGCTGGTCGGGCAGAGGATTTTCCGACAGGCGCGCGATGGCGTCGTCCAGGTCACGGTGCTCGATCTGCAGTTCGCCGATGCGCTGTTGCAGCGCGGCGCGTAGCGCGTCGTCGTCATCCATGGCTGCCCCCTTGCAAATAGACTACACCTTTCGCCCGGCCCAGGCGAGCATGGCGATGCCGGCCAGGATCATCGGCAGGGAGAGCCACTGACCCATGGATAGATTGAACGCCAAGAGGCCGAGGAAGTCGTCGGGTTCGCGAAAGAATTCGGCGGCAAAGCGCAGCACGCCATAGCCGATCAGGAACATCGCCGATACCGCGCCCGTGGGGCGCGGCTTGGCTGAATACAGCCACAGGATGACGAATAGCAGTACGCCCTCGAGGGCGAACTGATACAGCTGCGAAGGATGGCGCGGCAGCGGGCCTGCGCCGCGGAACACCATGCCCCAGGGAACGTCGGTGATCCGCCCCCACAGCTCGCCGTTGATGAAGTTGCCGATGCGCCCCGCGGCCAGCGCGGGCGGGATCAGCGGGGCGATGAAATCGGTAATCGCAAGCCAGCGGATCTGATATTTGCGCGCAATGTACAGCATGGCGAGGAGCACGCCCAGAAACCCGCCGTGAAAGGACATTCCGCCCTGCCATACGGCGAGGATTTCCAGCGGGTGCGAAAAATAGTAGCCCGGCTTGTAGAACAGCACGTAGCCCAGGCGCCCGCCCAGGACCACGCCCAACACGCAGAAAAAGAACAGGTCGTCGAACACCGCGAACGAGATGTTTCCGCTCTTGCCCTGCTTGATGCGGCTGCGGGCGAGCAGGAAGGCCATGCCGAAGCCGACGAGATACATCAGGCCGTACCAGCGCACCGCCAGCGGGCCAATTGCGATCGCGACGGGATCGATTTGGGGATGAATCAGCATCGGCGCGCGCTGGCTGAGAAACGGGTCGCGGTCGCTCGCGATCGGCCGGTGGCGATAGGATGGATCTGCGGACGGGTCAACATGGCGCCTGTTCGATGCGTGCGGAGGATTAGAATGCAGCCCTCATTGTATTGGAAAACCTATCTGCGCTGCGGCGCAGTTTCCGCGACGCACCATGCCTTCCGCCCTCGGTTCCTCGCGCGCCCTCGCCTACGCGGCGCTCGTCTGCACCACCGCCCTGTGGGGCAGCAACGGCGTCGTGTCGCGGGCTCTCATGGACACGGTTCCGCCGCTGGTCATGGCGTCGGCGCGCTGGGCCGTGGTGTTCGTCGTGCTGCTGCCGCTGGTGTGGCCGGAGCGGCGCGCGAT
>DAIRFM010000022.1:9935-11576 GCA_036795025.1 Burkholderiales bacterium
ATGCAAAGCGAAGGAGAATGTCATGGCGGATAACCGCAGAAGCAGCCTCATCACCCAGGGCGTGGCCCGCTCGCCCAATCGCGCCATGCTGCGCGCCGTGGGCTTTCGCGACGGCGATTTCGACAAACCCATCGTCGGCGTGGCCAACGGCCATTCGACCATGAATCCCTGCAATGCCGGCATCCAGCCGCTGGTGGACCGCGCCATGGCGGCGCTCGAGGCCGCCGGCGCCAAGCCGCAGGTGTTCGGCGTGCCGACCGTCACCGACGGCATCGGCATGGGCACCGAGGCGATGAAATACAGCCTGGTTTCGCGCGAGGTGATCGCCGATTGCATCGAAACCTCGGTCAACGGCCAGGCGATGGATGGCGTGCTGGTATGCGGCGGCTGCGACAAAAACATGCCCGGCGGCATGATGGCCATGGCGCGCATGAACGTGCCCGGCATCTTCGTCTATGCCGGAACCATCAAGCCGGGCAAGTGGAAGGGCCAGGACCTCACCATCGTCAGCGCGTTCGAGGCCGTCGGCGCCTACGCCGCCGGCAAGATGAGCAAGGAAGATTTCGTCGGCATCGAGAAGAATGCCTGTCCCACAGTCGGCGCCTGCGGCGGCATGTTCACCGCCAACACCATGTCCTCCTCGTTCGAGGCGCTGGGCATGAGCCTGCTCGGATCCTCGCAGATGGCCTCGCCCGACGCGGAGAAGGCCGTGTCCGCCGCCGCTTCCGCCGAAGTGCTGGTCAACGCCATCCGCAAGCAAATACTGCCGCGGCAGATCATCACGCGCAAGTCGATCGAGAACGCGATCAGCCTGGTGATGGCCACCGGCGGTTCGACCAATGCCGTGCTGCATTACCTGGCGATCGCCTCGGCGGCGGGGGTGAAGTGGAGCATCGACGATTTCGAGCGGGTGCGGCGCAAAGTCCCGGTGCTATGCGACCTCAAGCCATCGGGCCGCTATGTGGCCGTGGATTTCCACCGCGCCGGCGGCGTGCCGCAGGTGCTCAAAATGTTGCTGGTGCACGGCCTGCTGCATGGCGACTGCCTCACCATCACCGGCCGCACCATGGCCCAGGAGCTGGCGGCGATTCCGGCTGCGCCGCGCAGCGACCAGGACGTGATCCGCCAATGGGACAATCCCATGTATGCGCAGGGCCATCTCGCCATCCTCAAGGGCAATCTCGCGCCCGAAGGCTGCGTGGCCAAGATCACCGGACTGAAAAACCTGTCCATCACCGGCCCTGCGCGCGTGTTCGACTCCGAGCCCAAGTGCATGGACGCGATCATGGCGAAGCGCATCAAGCCGGGCGACGTGGTCGTGATCCGCTACGAGGGGCCGAAAGGCGGCCCGGGGATGCAGGAAATGCTGGCGCCGACCTCGGCGCTCACCGGCCAGGGACTGGGCGAGTCGGTGGGCCTGATCACCGACGGCCGTTTTTCCGGTGGCACCTGGGGCATGGTGGTGGGCCACGTTGCCCCGGAAGCCCATGTCGGCGGGCCGATCGCGCTGATCAAGGAAGGCGACTCCATCACCATCGACGCGAAAAAACGCCTGATCCAGCTCAACGTCACGGCCAAGGAATTCGCGGCGCGGCGCAAGAAATGGAAGGCGCCCAAGCCGCGTTACACCCGCGGCGTGCT
>DAIRFM010000023.1:0-11545 GCA_036795025.1 Burkholderiales bacterium
AAACGCTCGGCCATGGCGCGCCCGAGGCCGCTCGCGCCGCCGGTGATGACCGCTACTTTGCCTTGAAAGTTTTTCATGGGATGGGCGCTCCGGCGTCAAAGGGAAAGCAGCATCATACTGAATTGCCGCGCGCGCCGACAGGCCGCTCGCCTGCGCCCACTCGACGCGCAGGCAGCAGGGACGCTATTTTTTCGCCGGCAGGGGCAGCACCGTGCGCGGCCGGCGGTTCTTGTCGGTCGCGACGTAGGTGAGCGTCGCCTCGGTCACCTTGACGATCTCGATGTCCTCGGGATTGCGCTGCGCGTACACCTCGACGTTGACGGTGATCGAAGTCTTTCCCACGCGCACGATTTCGGCGTAGAAGGAGACGAGGTCGCCGATTTGCACCGGCTGCTTGAACTGGAAGGCATTCACCGCCACCGTGGCCACGCGGCCGCGCGCATGCTGGCCGGCAAGGACGCCGCCGGCGATGTCGACCTGCGACATGATCCAGCCGCCGAAAATGTCGCCGTGATGGTTGGCGTCGGCGGGCATGGGCATGACCCGCAGCACCGGTTCCTTGCCTTCGGGGAGTTTCACCGGTTCAGCCATTCTTGCTTCTCAGGTAGTTCAGCGGACCGCCGCGGAAAGGCGCGAAGCCGGTGCCGAATATCAGGCCGGCATCTGCCAGGTCGGCGTCGGCGACGATGCCTTCGGCCACCACCGCCTGCGCTTCCTTGAGATAAGGCGCAAGCAGGCGCTCGATCAGCTCCTCCGAGACTGCACCCGGCGCGCCCTTTACCGGTTTGCCCTCGCGCCAGGTGTAATAGCCGCGCCCGCTTTTCTTGCCGAGGTTCCCCGCGGCGACCAGTTGTTCCAGCTTTTTCGGCACCGTCGCCGGCTGGCCCGCGGCGGCGCTCGCGGCCGCAAGGCTCTTGCCCGCGGCGATGCAAATGTCCAGGCCCACGGTGTCGGCGAGTTCGATCGGGCCCATGGGCATGCCGAAGCGGGTGGCGGCGGCATCGACGGTTTCCGCGCTCAAGCCTTGTTCGACCATCTGCATCGCCTGGTTGAGATAGGGCCCGAGCACGCGGTTGACCAGGAACCCGGGCGAGTCCTTGACCTGCAGCGGCAGCTTGTCGATCTGCCTGACGAAGGCGGCGGCCTGGTTCGCAATGGCAGCGTCGGTGTTCGCGCCCGACACCACTTCCACCAGCATCATCTGCGCCACCGGGTTGAAGAAGTGGATCCCGACCAGGCGGCCGGGATGCGCGAGTTTGGCGCCGATGTCGGCGAGCTTGAGGCTGGAGGTGTTGGTGGCAAGGATCGCATCGGGCCTCGCGTTTTTCTCCAGCGCCGCGAACAGTTCGCGCTTGGCTTCCAGGTTCTCGAAAATCGCCTCGATGATCACATCGGCCTTGTTCACGCCGTCGCCCGCGGTATCGGGCACCAGCCGGTCCATCGCATCGCGCATGCGCGCCTTGTCGCGCAGCCGCCGCTGGAACAGTTTTGCCGCGCGCTGCATGGCGGGCACGAGGCGCTCCGCGTTCTGGTCCTGCAGGGTCACGCTCAATCCGCGCATGGCGCACAGCGCGGCGATATCCCCGCCCATCACGCCGGCGCCGATCACGTGCACGTGCTTGGCGGCGAAATCGCTTTCCTTGCCCAGCGCCTTCATTCTTTCCTGCAGGAAAAAAATCCGGATCAGGTTTTTCACGGTTTCGCCCTGCATCAGCGCGGCGGGCGAGGCCGGATCGGTGAGCGGCGGGGCAAACGGGTCGCCGTCGTAGCGCGCCCACAGGTCGAGAATCACGTAGGGGGCCGGGTAGTGCTCGCGCGGGGCGCGCTTCGCCACCTGCTTGCGCGCCATGGCGGCGACGATGGACTTGAGCGGCGCGGCGTTCATCAGGCGCTGCAGCAAGGGCGGCCGATGCGGCGGCGGTGCTTCGAGTGCGATCATGCGCGCCGCGTTCTCCAGCACCCTCGCCGGCACGCAGGCATCGACCAGGCCGATTCGCTTCGCCTTGCGCGCATCCACGCTCTTGCCGCTGAGCAGCATGTCCAGCGCCGCCATCGGGCCGACCAGCTTGGGCAGATACTTGATCCCGCCCCAGGCGGGCAGAATGCCCAGCATCACCTCGGGAAAGGCAAAGCGCGTTTTCGGGTCGTCGAGCGCGACGCGATAGCGGCAGGCGAGCGCGAATTCCACGCCGCCGCCCATGCAAAAGCCGTTCACCATGGCCAGCGTGGGGAAGGGCAGCGCCGCAATGACGTGGAACATGTCCCAGCCGCGGCGGATGATGGCCATGCCGTCCTCGACGCTCTTCGCTCGGGCGAAGTCGTTGATGTCGGCGCCGGCGATGAAGCCCGAATCCTTGCCCGAGCGGAAGATCAACGCGCGCGGATTGGCGGCGCGGATTTCCTGCAGGATCGCGACCAGCTCGGCGATGGCGTCGGCGGAGAAGGTATTGGCCGATTCGCCGGCCTTGTCGAAAGTCAGCCAGACGAGATTGTCTTTGTCGGTCGTATAGCGCCAGTGTTTATAGTTTGTCGTCATACAGTCTCCACCAGCATCGCGCCGCCCTGGCCACCGCCGATGCAGATCGTGGCGATGCCGCGCCGCGGGCGCTGGCCGGCGCTGCCGCTGCCGGGGCGCCTGAGCACGTGCAAGAGATGCAGCACGATGCGCGCGCCGGAAGAGCCCACCGGATGGCCGAGCGCGATGGCGCCGCCGTCGACGTTGAGCTTCTCCTCGTCCAGCGCGCCCATCGGGGAATCGAGCCCGAGTTGCTCCCTGCAGTAGGCGGCGTCTTTCCATGCGGCGATGCAGCCGAGCACCTGCGCGGCGAAGGCTTCGTTGATTTCCCAGGCGTCGAGGTCGTCGAGGCCCAGGCCGTGGCGCCTGAGGATGGGCGTTGCGGCGTGCACCGGCCCCAGGCCCATCTGCGCCGGGTCCAGGCCCGCCCATTCGGAGTCGACGATGCGGCCGATGGGGGTGAGGCCATGCTGCCGCACCGCTTCTTCGGATGCGAGGATCAGCCAGGCGGCGCCGTCGGTGATCTGGGACGAATTGCCCGGGGTAATGTTGCCGTATTTACGGTCGAAGAACGGTTTAAGCTTCGCCAGGTTGTCCGTGCTGGAGTCGCGGCGCACGCCGTCGTCCGCCAGGTAAAGATTGCCCTCGGCGTCGTAAATGGGCACGACTTCCTCGAGGTGGCCCTCATCCTGCGCCCGGGCAACGCGCTGGTGGCTGCGCACCGAGAAGGCGTCCATTTCGGCGCGCGTGATGCCGAAGCGGCAGGCGAGGTTCTCGGCGGTCTGGCCCATGAGCAAGCCGACGTAGGGGTCGGTCAGCCCCTTCATGATGGCGATCACCGGCGCGAGATAGCCGAGCTTCAGCTTGGCGACCACGGTCGCTTTCTGGCCGAGGGTCTTGGCGGCGTAGAAACCGGACAGCCATAGCACCATCGCATCGGACAGCAGCAGCGGCGCGCGCGACAGCGCATCGGCGCCGCCGGCGAGCACCAGGTTGGAGCGTCCGGCCTGGATATTGACCATGGCCGAATCGAGCGCCTGCATGCCCGAGGCGCAGTTGCGCATCACGGTCCAACCGGGGACCTTGTTGCCGCAGCCCAGGCGCAGCGCGACCAGGCGCCCGACGTTGACCTCGTCCGGGCTGGGCGAGGCGCATCCGAGGATGACCTCGTCGAGTTCGCCCGGCGCGAAGGGCTGGCGCGTGAGCAGCGTCTTGCCCGCTGCCACGGCCAGGTCGCCGCCGGAAAAAGGGCCCGGCCGGTTGCGCGCCTTCAGAAACGGCGTGCGTGCACCGTCGATTACGTAGATCGTCTTCGCCATTGATCACCTCGGAAAAAACAAAATCCTTCACCACAAAGGACACGAAGTACACGAAGGAAAATCCCGAACAAGAAAAGACCTTTGTGTCCTTCGTGGTTGGTTCTTTGCCGCCTCAGGCTGCCGCTTTGCGCGCTGCCGGAAGCGCGAGTTCCGCGCGGCCGAAATCCTGCGGGAAGTCGTCGACGCGGATCACTTCGTCGCGCAGCCTGGCCGTGCGCTGCAAATGCGCCTGCTCCTCAGGCGTGATGATGCCCGCGGCCAGTGCCGAGCGCACCAGTTCGTCCTGGGATTTGCCGGATATGGCCTTCGCTTTTTGCGCATTGCGCACCTTGGCGTCGATGGCTTCCGCTTCGATGGTCGCGATCAATGCCGCCTCGAGGCAGCCGATCGGATCGGTTTCCGTTTGCGGCAGGTACATGCCGGATGTGAGCCGGTCGCGCGTGGCGCTCGGCTCGATCAGCAGCCGCGCCACTTTGTGTCCGAGCTTGTCCGAAGGGTGCTGGAATGGGCGGCCCAGCGGATAGACTATTTTCCACAGCACGCTGGCGAGCAGGTGATTGGGGAAGTTGGCGATCAACCCGTCCATGGCGAGGCGCGCGCGGTACAGGGCGTCCTGCACCGACCAGTGCAACAGCGGCGCGTCCTCGACCGGCCTGCCGTCGTCCTCGAAGCGTTTGAGCGCGCACGAGGAAAGGTACAGCAGCGACAGGATGTCGCCCAGGCGCGCCGAGATTTTTTCCTTGCGCTTGAGCTCGCCGCCGAGGAACAGCATGCAGAAATCGGCCAGCATGGCGAAGTCGGTGGCAAGCCGCGTGAGCTTCTGGTAATGGCGCCGGGTCTCGGCGCCGGCAGGCGCCCGTACGAAGCGCGCGCCGGTGAGGCCGAGCACCAGGGCACGCACCGCCATCGACACGGTGAAGCCGATGTGGCCGAACAGCGCGGCGTCGAAATCGCGCGAGGCCTGGTCCGCATCCGGCTCGCGCGTGGCGGCGATTTCCTTGAGCACGTAGGGATGGCAGCGGATCGCGCCCTGGCCGAAGATGATCAGGCTGCGGGTGAGGATGTTGGCGCCTTCGACGGTGATGGCGACCGGGATCTGCTGGTAGGCGCGGCCCATGAAATTGTTGGGGCCGAGGCAGATGCCCTTGCCGCCGAGAATGTCCATGGCGTCGTTCACCGCGACTCGCGCGCGCTCGGTGATGTGGTACTTGACGATGGCCGAGGGCACCGAAGGCTTCTCGCCCAGGTCCACGGCACCCGCGGTCATCATGCGCGCCGCGTCCATCATGTAGAGGTTGCCGCCGATGCGCGCCAGCGGCTCCTCGATGCCTTCGAACTTGCCGATCGCGGTCTTGAACTGGCTGCGCACGCGCGCGTAGGCGCCGGTCGCGCGCGCGGCGATCTTGGTCATGCCGACATTCGATGAGGGGAGGGAGATCGCGCGGCCGGCGGCGAGGCATTCCATCAGCATGCGCCAGCCCTGGCCGGCCATTTGCGTGCCGCCGATAATCCAGTCCAGCGGCATGAACACGTCGTTGCCGGAATTCGGGCCGTTCTGGAAGACGGCGTTGAGCGGGAAATGGCGCCGGCCGATGTTGACTCCGGGGGTATCGGTCGGCACCAGAGCGCAGGTGATGCCGAGGTCCTCCTCGCCACCGAGCAGGTGCTCGGGGTCGTGCAGGCGGAAGGCAAGCCCGAGTACCGTGCAGATCGGCCCCAGGGTGATGTAGCGTTTGTCCCAGGTGAGGCGCATGCCCAGCACTTCCTTGCCCTGCCACATGCCCTTGCAGACGATGCCGAAGTCGGGGATGGAAGCTGCGTCGGAGCCGGCGTAGGGGTTGGTGAGCGCAAACGCCGGGATGTCCAGCCCCTTCGCCAGGCGCGGCAGGTAATAGTTCTTCTGCTCCTCGGTGCCGTAGTGCATCAGCAGTTCGGCCGGTCCGAGCGAATTGGGCACCATCACCGACACTGCCGCCGCGCTCGAGCGCGTCGACAGCTTCTGGATCACCTGCGAATGCAGGGTGGCCGAGAACTGCTTGCCGCCGTATTTCTTCGGGATGATCATGCCGAGGAAGCCCTTGTCCTTGACGAACTGCCAGGCCTCGGGCGACAGGTCCTGGTGTATCTGCGTGCTCTCCCAATCGAGCGCCAGCGCGCACAGCTGCTCGGTTTCGTGGTCGAGGAAAGACTGTTCCTCGGGCGTGAGCGCCGGCTTGGGGAAGGCGAGCAGCCGTTCCCAGTCCGGCGTGCCGGAAAAAAGATCCGCGTCCCACCACACCGTGCCGGCGTCGATCGCCTCGCGCTCCGTCTGCGACATCGGCGGCAGGATGCGCTTATACAGCGCGAGCACGCGGTCGCTGATCAGGCGCCGGCGCAGGCGGCGCAGATTGAGCGCGCCCGCGACGGCGATGAACGCCGCGGCAAGCGCGATCCCGGCTGCCGTGGAAAAGTCGAACCACAGCGAAAGCCAGGCCAGGAAAAACGCGGTGCCGGCGGTCCACAGCCATGCAGGAGCGCGGAAGTAGGCAAGGAGCAGGAATGCGGCGAACGCAGCGATGAGAAAACCGGTCATGATCGAATCTCCTATGCGGCCTTCCGCGCCGCGTTCGCGTTGAGCGATTTGAACTTGCCGGCCGGCGCGGGCGCGCTCGGGCGCGCGTCGCCCAGATTGGGCAGCGGCGCCTTCAGCCCCGCGATCAGAAACGGTTCGAGCCGCCGCAGCAGCAGGGCGTCGTTCCCGGCTTTCCCCGGATTCAGCGCGGCGATCAGCTTCCAGGCATCGGTCCCGGCCAGGGTATAGGCGAGCGCGCCCATCATGAAATGCAGGCGCCAGGTAAGTTCCTGTTTGCCGAGCTTGGGCAAGGCCCGGCCGAACGCGTCTTTGAAGCGCGCAACCATCGGCGCGTAGCGCTCCGACAGGAAATGGCGCAGCACCGGCGAGGGATCGACGTAGGCGCGGCCGAGCAGGCGCAGGAAATCCTTGCCGCCGCGCCTGGGATTGCGCGCGATGGTGAGCGCCGGAATCAGCATCGCCGAGAGCACAGTCTCGCAACTTGCGGGCTCGTGGGCGCGCTGGTGTTCCTCGAGCAGGGCAATGCGCTGTTCGTTCAGCGGGTCCAGGCGCCGCGCGAGCATCGCGCGGAACAACTCGCCCTTGCCGCCGAAGTGATAATTGACCGCCGCCAGGTTGACCTTGGCCTTGGCGGTCACCAGGCGCAGGCCGGTGGCTTCGAAGCCGTGTTCCATGAACAGGCATTCCGCGGCGTCGAGGATGCGCAGCCGCGTGGCTGTGGACGAACTTGGCTCGGAGACGGGGCCCATCCGGACGGTTCCTTGTTTAAACGCTCGTTTTAATCCTGCGTTCAATTCCGCCCGCTGTCAAGTGCCCGGCGCCGCCGGATGGGGCAAACATCGGCTCCATGTGCGAAAATAACGACTCCGCAGTGGCCGCGCACCGTTTGGCGCTGGCCGAGCCCGTAGCCGAATCAACCCTGATTTTCACCCGACCCCGACATGGCCCATGGACGTCGTTCCTCCACCTTATCCGTAGACGCAGACGCGCCCGCGCCCGGCACGCGGCGCAACGAATGGCGCGCGGTCGGCATGCTGCTGCCCTACCTGTGGGAATACAAATGGCGGGTGCTGGTCGCGTTGGTGTTCCTCACCTTGGCCAAGTTCGCCAACGTCGGCGTGCCGCTGGTGTTGAAGGGTATCGTCGATGCGCTCTCGCCCGCGCAGCAGACTCTGGCGCTGCCTCTGGCGCTGCTCGTCGCCTATGGCCTGCTGCGGCTGTCCACCGTGCTCTTCGCCGAACTGCGCGACGTGGTGTTCGTGCGCGTGACGCAGCGCGCCATCCGCCGCGTCGCGCTCACCGTGTTCCGCCATCTGCACAGCCTGAGCCTGCGCTTCCACCTCGATCGCCAGACCGGCGGCGTGACGCGCGACATCGAGCGCGGCACGCGCGGCATCTCGACGCTGCTCTCGTTCATGCTGTTTTCCATCATTCCGGTGATCCTGGAATTCAGCCTGGTGGCGGCGGTGCTGCTGACCAAGTTCGACTGGCGTTTCGCTGCCGTGACTTTCGCCGCAGTCGCGATCTATATCTTTTTCACCGTCAGCATCACCGAGTGGCGCATGGACATCCGCCGCCAGGCCAACGAACTCGATTCCAAGGCCAACACCCGCGCCGTCGACAGCCTGCTCAATTACGAGACGGTGAAGTATTTCAACAACGAGGAGTACGAGGCGCGGCGCTACGACGATAACCTGCAGAAGTACGAATCGGCTGCAGTCAAAAACGAGGTCTCGCTCGGGCTGCTGAACGTCGGCCAGAGCTGCGTCATCGCCGCCGCGGTGACCCTGCTCATGATCCTGGCGGCCGAGGGCGTGGTGAACAAGACGCTGACGCTGGGCGACCTGGTGCTGATCAACGGGCTTCTGATCCAGCTCTATATCCCGCTCAACTTCCTCGGCATGGTCTACCGCGAGATCAAGCAGGCGCTGATCGACACCGACAGGATGTTCCGGCTGCTGGAACAGAACCGCGAAATCCAGGACAGCCCCAATGCGGTGACGCTCGCCGCGGGCAGCGCCTCCATCCGCTTCGAGCACGTGGATTTCTTCTACGATCCGAAGCGCCAGATCCTGTTCGACGTATCGTTCCACGTTCCCGCGGGCAGCAAGGTCGCCGTGGTCGGGCACTCGGGCGCGGGCAAGTCCACCCTGGCGCGGCTGCTGTACCGCTTCTACGACGTCGGTCGCGGCGCCATCGTGATCAACGGCAGCGACATCCGCGCAGTGCGGCAATCCAGCCTGCGCGGCGCCATCGGCATCGTGCCGCAGGATACGGTGCTGTTCAACGACACCATCTACTACAATATTCACTATGGCCGGCCCGATGCGACGCGCGAGGAGGTGATCGGGGCGGCGAGGGCGGCGCATATCCACGATTTCATCGAAAGCCTGCCGGACAAGTATCAGGCGCGAGTGGGCGAGCGCGGCCTGAAGCTGTCGGGAGGAGAGAAGCAGCGCGTTGCCATTGCGCGCGCCATCCTCAAGAATCCCTCGATCCTGATATTCGACGAGGCCACCTCGGCGCTCGACTCCGAAACCGAAAAATCGATCCAGGGGGAGCTTGCGCGCATCGCGCAGGGGCATACCACCCTGGTGATTGCGCATCGCCTGTCCACGGTCATGGATGCAGACCAGATCCTGGTGATGGAGGGGGGGCGCATCATCGAGCGCGGCAATCACCGCGAACTGCTGGACCGGGACGGTGCCTACGCGCAGATGTGGGCACTGCAGCAGCAGGAGGAGTCGCAGCAGTCGCGCGCGAAGGCCGCCTGAACCGAGGGCAAGCTTGCAGTCTGTGCATTATTCCTCAAACTCCGCCTTAGATAGCATCGCTATCCTGTTATTTTTGCTTGCCAAATGGAATTTTGGCGGCTAGACTCCGCGAACGTCCCTTATCCCCCGGGAGCAACATGCTGCTATCCATGCGCCATATGTTGATTTGTGCCGGCCTCAGTGTGGCACTCGCGTCCGCTGCCTACGCCGGCCACGCCGAAGCCCGGCGCGGCGCGGATCACGCCACGCCCGCCGCGCACACGCTGTCGCTGCACTCGGCCGCCGCCATTATCCAGGACCAGGAAACCGGCGAGATTCTCTACGGCAAGAATGCGAGCACGGTGACGCCGATCGCCTCGATCACCAAGCTGATGACGGCAATGGTGGTGCTCGACGCCGGCCTCGATCTGAATGAGACCATCACCATTTCGGACGAAGACATGGATTCGCTGCGCGGCACGCGCTCGCGCCTGAAACCGGGTGCCAGCCTTACGCGCGACGAATTGCTGCGCGTGGCGTTGATGGCCTCGGAGAACCGGGCCGCGGCAGCCTTGGGGCGCACCTATCCGGGCGGCATCGAGGCGTTCACGCGCGCCATGAACCACAAGGCGCAGATGCTGGGCATGAACGGTTCGCGCTTTGACGACGCCACCGGGCTCTCCAGCGCCAATGTGTCCAGCGCCGAGGATCTGGTCAAGCTGGTGCGCGCCGCGCATCAATACGACCTCATCCGCAGCTATACGACCATGACGGGACACGAGCTCCATGTTGCCGGCAGGCCGCTCGCTTACCACAATACCAACCGACTGGTGGCGAACGGGAGTTGGAACATCGGCCTGTCCAAGACCGGTTTCACCAATGACGCCGGCCGCTGCCTGGTGCTGCAGGCGAAGCTCGCCGAGCGCAAGGTGATCATCGTGCTGCTGGACTCCTGGGGAAAACTTTCGCGTATCGGCGACGCCAACCGCATCCGCGCCTGGCTCGAGGCGAACGCCAGGCCGCAGAGCAGCGGCGTGCACAAGGCCGCGCAGAAAAGCCGCAAGCTCGCGCCAGCCTGAAGCCGGCGGGCAGATCCGACCACCTGCTGTCGAGGAACCGATGGCACAGCCGCAGCAGCGTCCCGCCGAAGGGGTGGTGCGCTTCTACAATTTTCTGCCCGAGGGCGATTCCTTCCTCGATGACGTGCTGACGGGTTTGGCGCGGCCGCAGAAGACGCTGCCGTCGAAGTACTTCTACGACGCGCGCGGCTGTGAGCTGTTCGAGCAGATCTGCGAACTGCCCGAATATTATCCGACGCGCACCGAGTTGGCGATCATGCGCGAGCATGCCGGCGCCATGGCGAAGTTCCTCGGTCCGGACTGCCAGCTGATCGAGTTCGGCAGCGGCTCGAGCAGGAAAACGCGCATTCTGATCGAGCAGCTGCAGCCGCCGCTGTATGTGCCCATCGACATCGCCGGCGAGGCGATGCGGGCGGCGGCAGCCGGCCTCGCGCAACTGTTCCCCTGGCTCAACATCATCGGCGTGTGCGCCGATTACACCAAGCCGCTGACGCTGCCCGAGTTCGTCGGCGTGCCGATCCGGAGAAAAGCCGTGTATTTCCCGGGTTCGACCATCGGCAACTTCACCCCGCACGAGGCGATCGAGTTCCTGCAGCTCGCCCGGCGCATGGTCGGCCCGGGCGGTGCCCTGCTCGTCGGCGTCGACCTGAAAAAAGACAAGCAGGTGCTCGACGCCGCCTACGACGACGCGGCGGGCGTGACCGCCGCGTTCAACCTCAATCTGCTC
Source organism: Burkholderiales bacterium (assembly GCA_036795025.1). Classification (GTDB taxonomy): domain Bacteria; phylum Pseudomonadota; class Gammaproteobacteria; order Burkholderiales; family SG8-39; genus 2-12-FULL-64-23. Next base: position 10,966 of record DAIRFM010000023.1, read on the forward strand.
GCGCGCATCAACCGCGAGCTCGGCGGGGATTTCCAGCTGCGGCGCTTTTGCCACAAGGCCTTTTACGACGAAGACAAGGGCCGGATCGAGATGCACCTCGAAAGCCTGGCCGCGCAGCTCGTGCGCGTCGGCGGCGAGCGCCTGCGTTTCAGCCAGGGCGAAACCATCCACACGGAGATTTCCTGCAAATACAGCGTCGAGGAATTCCGGGCCGTCGCGCACCGCGCCGGTTTCGAGCCCGACCAGACCTGGATCGACGCGGCCAATCTGTTCAGCGTGCATGGCATGATCGCCGTCTAGGCCGAGAAATTGCCCGGAACTTTCCTGGCTTATAATCACAAGCTGTTCCAGATTGGCCGAAACAGCCGCTGGCTCAGGGGAATACGAGGGAAGGTATCGCCTCATTGGGCAACGGACACTTGGCAGCGGCGTTCAGCTCTTGCCGAGCGCTTTCCGGGACAATCAATGTTGATTATTGTCAAGGTGCCGCGGATTGCCGTCCCGCGCCAAGGTAACCCCTGAACCAGCGCGCCGCCAGCCGCGCAACTTCCGCAAGCGCACCCGGCTCTTCGAACAGATG
>DAIRFM010000209.1:0-4247 GCA_036795025.1 Burkholderiales bacterium
CATCTGCGTGTCGACCGCAATCGCGATTTTGTCCGGCAGGTTGCTCGAGCAGACGATGTTCGAAGTGAAGCCCATGCCCGTGTTTTGCACACCCATGATGCCGTTCGCCGCGTTGAATGGCTGTTGAAACGAAGAGACCGCCGTGGCCGCGGTCGTACCGCCGACGAAGCCGGCAAGCCGCAAATCCAACCAGAACACATTATTCTCCTTGGGAGTGCTAATGGTCGGCGCAAGATTGTAAGTGTCGGCCGTCGCGCCAATCTGGCCATCGCCGTTGCCGGCTATCCCATTTGCTCCCCAGCGGGTTGGTGCGTTCAGATCGTCGCCGGGCAGGGCTTTATAGCGATCCTGGTAGGAGTTCACGGCGGCGGTGATGCCGTTGAAGTCGTTGACCACGTTCTTGATCTTGGCCTGGGTGATCATTTCCTGGCCTTTCAGGATGCCTCCCAGGAGGAGGCCAATGATCACCAGCACGATGGCGATTTCGACCAGGGTAAAGCCGGCTTGCTTGGTTTTCATGTTGTTCCCCCAAGGGAAAGTTAGTGGTTCGTCTTACCGAGCAATATCCGTGCCTGGCCTAAAGTGACATATTTCACACTTGTTGGGGGCGAATTGCAGCTAGTTTCGTTAGAATTCCGTCACATATGTCGATAATCTGACAATCCACCTTAGCGTTTCGCGGGGCTGCCCTGTTTCAGGCGTTCCTCGATTTCGCGCAGCCGGCCGTCGAGGAAGTTCAGTTCCCCGCGGTCGGTAATCCTGCCGCTGGCGAGCAGGCCGCCGATCATCACCCGCGCCGTTTCCAGTTCGTTCATGTCTTCGCGGATGAAGATTTCCATGGTCGTTGCCCAGGCCGGCACGTCCTTGGCCGTGGTGTATTTCTGCAGCGCGGCCGCGTACTTGAGCGCCAGGTCCATATCCTGCAACCGGTGCTTGGCGAGAAAGGTGGCATGCGCGAGCCAGGGCCAGCGCCGGTTGGGGTCGCGCAGGTACTGCCGGTAGACGAAATCGAGCATGCTGCGCTGCCGGGCTTCGTCCGGAACCTCGGCGTACAGGCGGCTGGCCGCGAGCAGCGGATACTGTCCCCCGGGATCGAGTTCGAGTATGCGCGAGAGCCAGGCCTCTACGCGGGCATAGTCCAGTTCCTTGTAGGGTATTTTGCTGCCGGACTGGTAATCGAAAGCCTGCAGTTGCAGCATCAGGATCTTGGCCAGGGCAATCGGATCTCCCAGGCTGGCCAGCCGCAGCAGCGAAGTCGCGGGCGGCTGCGTCAGATCCTGGGCTTTGGCCTGAGGTTCCGGCGTGACGGCATGCAGGCCGAGCTGCAACGCCAGGCCCGCGGCAAGCAAGGCCAGCACCGGCACGGAAACATGGCTCAGCGGGCGTTCGTCGCGCATCAGAAATTCTTGCGCTGCAGGTCGAACAGGGCGGCGCCGCACAACAGCAGCGCATACACGGCGGTTTGCGCCAGCACCTGCATGATTTCGGCCGCTGACGGAGCGCCATAGATCAGCCAGCCGGTCTGGGTCATGCGGTCCAGGCCGGGCAACAGGAAGGCGATCGCGTCGATGATGAAATTGACGAGTTTTTGGCCCAGGCTGAGCCCGTCGGACAAAGGGTTGGCCGCCATGATCTGCAGCGCGCTGATCGAGCGCGAGAGCAGATAAAAGCCGGCGACGGCCGCAAGCGCCGACATCACCTGCGTCAGCGAGAGCACGCAGAACAGCGCGAACGCGGTCACGATCAGCAGCTCGCACGCCAGCGACAGGCCCCACAGCGCGACCTGCGGCGCCGGCGCAAACAGCGCGAGCGGCAGGCTGGCTATCAGCGCGAGCGCGAGCGCGACCGCGGCGTAACCCGCCAGCTTGCCGAAAAAATAACTGCTGCGCCGCAGCGGCCGCGAAAGAATCAGCTCCATCACCTTGTCGTTGAATTCCCGCACCATGCTGGTGACGACGAAGCCCGCCAGCATGAATACGGCGCCGGCCCGCAGCAATGCGGCGAGCAGCGCCGCCTGGATCTGATTCGATTCGGTGATCGCCACCTGCTGCAGGAACTGGGTGAACGCCAGCCCGGCTGCCACCAGGATCAGCGCCAGCCACAGCAGCCGGTTGCGCAGCGCCTCGAGCAGGGTGTAGCGGGCGATAGGCAGGATATGGCGCAGCATGACTCTTTCGACGGACGGGGGGATGCGGTAAATTCCAGGCACGCCGGGTGCACCAAGCGTGCACCCGGCGTGCCTTTCTCAGGTTAAACTGCAAGCATACCAAGTGCAAGCACCATGGCCACCGCTACCCTGACCCGCGCTTACCCGATGCTTATCAACCGCTACTGGCGGCTGCTGTTCGTCGCCATGCTGGTGTTGCTGCACCTCACCGCGATGCGCGGCGTGGAAGACATCTGGGCGCGCGCCCTCATGCTCGCCCACTTCGGCCTGTTCATCCTGTGGCAGCCGTTCATGCGCGGCGAGCAGAGCCTGACGCCGCTGCAGCTCGCCGCCATCGCGCTGGTGTGCGTGATGGCGCTGTTTTTCTGGAACTGGTGGCTGATGCTGTTGTGGCTGTGCATGCTTGCCGGCGTGGTCGGCGGCAAGGTGTTCCTGTTTCAGGCGCGCTGGCAACGCTACTTCTATCTGACGGTGCTGCTGTATCTGGTGTCGCTGCTGCTGATCTGGGTGTTCCCGCAACTGCTGCCCGGGTTCTCGCAGACGCAGGAACTGATGCAGCTCGCCCAGTACGGGCTGCCGCTGCTGTTCCTGGTCATGCTGGCCCTGCCGACGGAGACCGATAACGGGGAGGCGCCGCAGGTGGTGGATTTTTTCTACAGCGCGTTCCTGTTCATGATCATCGCGCTGCTGGTGCTGGGGAGCTTCGCTTTCATGACCCTGGGCAGGGTGAATTATCCGGTCGCGCTCACCTACAGCCTGCTCCTGATCGCCGGGATATTGCTGCTGCTGGGACTCGCCTGGAACCCGCGCGCGGGTTTTGCCGGCCTCTCCATGCTGTTCTCGAGATATCTGCTGTCGGTGGGCCTGCCGTTCGAGAAATGGCTGTCCTTTTTGGCCGAGTTGTCGCAATGGGAACGGCAGCCGGAGAAGTTTCTGCAGCAGGCCTGCGCCGGTTTGGGCAAATTGCCCTGGGTCAGCGGCGGCACCTGGCGCAGTTCCGCCTATAGCGGCGAATTCGGCCAGCCGAGCAAGAACACGGTGGAATTCGCGGACCCGGAACTGCAACTGCGCGTCTATACCCCGTACAAGCTGAGCCCGGCGCTGACCTGGCATTTTCATTTGCTCGGCCAGATGCTGGGCGAGTTCTATACGGCCAAACTGCGCGAGCAGAAGCAGCAACAGCAGTCTTATTTGCAGGCGGTGTACGAGACCGGCGCCCGCGTGACCCACGACGTCAAGAACCTGCTGCAGTCGCTCAATGCGCTGTGCGCGGCGGCCGAGCAGGAAGCGGGCGGCGCGGACGAACTGCAGGCGCTGATGCGGCGCCAGCTGCCGCTGATCACCCAGCGCCTGCAGCAGACTTTGGACAAGTTGCGCGCGCCGGCCAGCGACAACGCGGGCGTGGTGCAGGCGCAAAGCTGGTGGCGCAGTCTGCAGCGCAGCTATGCCGGCCAGAATATCGAATTCCGCGACGGCGAGATCGGCGCCGAGGTGTTGCTGCCGCGGGAACTGTTCGACAGCGCCGCCGACAACCTGATACAGAATGCGCTCGGCAAGCGCAAGCTGCAGGGGGATTTCGCCATCAGCGTCAGCTTCTCCTGCGGCGAAAATGCGAGGCTGGAGGTGTGCGATGCCGGACGCGCGGTAGCGGCGGCAACCGCGCGCGAACTGCTGCGCGGGCCGGTATCCTCGGACAGCGGCCTGGGTATCGGCCTGTACCAGGTGGCGCGTCAGGCCGAGGTCTCCGGCTTCACCCTGGCCCTCGCGCACAACGCGGACGGCAAGGTGTCGTTCGTGCTTTCCGGCGCGATCAAACCGGTCGAGGGGCCGCCTGCCGCACCGACTGCCTAGCCGCCGCGCGCGCGACCGCGGATTCGCTCCGAGGTGCACTGCTTAAAGTATCATATAATGTACAATTAAGCCATATTTGTATATGTTATGATACATTATGAAAACCAGACCGCCGCCGTTATTCCCTACGCTTGAACGACGTCTGACCGCCCTCGGCGGGCGCTTGCGCCTTGCCCGGATGCGCCGGAAGTTTTCCGCTGAAACCGTGGCCAAGCGCGCTGGTGTCTCG